>JAITJY010000372.1 GCA_031278675.1 Bifidobacteriaceae bacterium | reverse complement strand
GTGGAGGTCAAGAGGTCGTGGACTTGGGTTTGGGTTATCTCAGCCACGGTTCTCCTCTTTGCGCTGCCGCCGCCAGATTAGGAACCATCTCTGGCTCAGCCGCCGCGCCAACTCCAGATCGCCGCGGTTGACGGCGCGGGCTATCAGGCCCTCGATCCTGGTCAGTTCGTTCGCGGTCATGCCCGGTAGGTGTCTTGGGCGCACCTGGTTGGTGAACGCGGCCCGCCCGCTGCTGGGCGGGGCCTTCGGCCATCAGCCCCAGCCCGCGCATGGGTTGGGTTTACGGGAAGGAACTGTCCATGACCCATCATTTGCCGGACCACGCGCGGAGCCAAAGAGGGCGCCCGTCACGTTTGAGGCGGCTCGCGCAGAGCGTGGTGGCGGGAGCCGTCGCGCTCGGCGCGTTGGCTGGGACCGCCCCGGCAGCCCACGCCGCCGACTACATCACCGGGGAGTGGGGCACCTACCAGGGAGCCTCAACGTTCTGGGGGAACTTGAAAGTGGGCGGGGTGTACGGGTTGTGCATCGATCCGGGGACCCAGCCGCCGGACTCGTTGGGGGACGCGAACGCCCGGAAGGTGTGCGGGACGTTCGGCGCTGACGGTAAGCCGGGCAAGACCTCGCAGATCGCGTGGCTGCTGGCGCGGCATCTGCTCGACACCGACGATGCGACCCTGTGGGGTCGTAAACGTACCTGCGTCTTATAGGGAGAGGCGGAGGTGGTCGGCGATGACCGGTCTTGACGATGGCGGCGGCGGCGCGGACCCGCGCGCGGCGGGGTCGACAGGTGGCCGGGCGGTGGTGTATGTGCGGATCAGCGATGACCCGTCAGGGTCGGAGCGGGGGGGTGACCGTCAGGAGGCGGATTGCCGGGAGTTGGCTGGGAAGCTGGGTTTGGCGGTAGCGGGGGTGTTCAAGGAGAACGACACATCGGCGTTCAAACAGAAGACGATCACTCTGCCGTCTGGTGAGCGGGTGCGCCGGGTGGTGCGTCCGAGGTTCAGAGAGATGTTGGCGTTGTTGGCGTCGGGCGGCGCTGATGTGATGATCGCCTACGACCTGGACCGGGCGGTCAGGGATCCGAGGGACTTGGAGGATTTGATCGACGCCAGGACTCTGGCGGGGTTCAAGGTCTGCTCGGTGACGGGGAGTTTGCGGTTGGACAATGATTCTGATGTGGCGATGGCGCGTGTGTTGGTGGCGATGGCGAACAAGTCGAGCGCTGACACGGCTAGGCGGGTGGCCAGGGCGGCGAGGCAGGCAGCGGTGGAGGGCAGGTGGCATGGCAGCGGCGCGCCGTTCGGGTATCGGTTGGTGGACCATCGGCTGCGGGTCGTCCCGGAGCAGGCGGCGTTGGTGGTCGAGGCGGCGGGCCGGCTGGTGGGCGGGGAGTCGTTGTACGCGGTGACCCGTGATTGGAACGGGCGGGGTGTCAGGACGTCGAAGGGTGGTTTGTGGACGGAGAAGGCCGCGAAGCTGTTGTTGCGCAACCCGGCGTTGAAGGGGGTGCGCTCGTATCGGCCGGTCCAGCCGGACGGGTCGAGGGCGCCTGTCCCGGTGGTGGCGGTCAAGGGGGACTGGGAGCCGGTGCTGGGCGAGGCGGAGTGGGCTGCGGTCAACGCCGTGTTGGACGAGCGTAAGGCGAGGCGGACCACTTATTGTGGGCCGGTCAAGCGGGTCCACCCGTTTTCGGGGTTGATCCGGTGCGCGAGGTGCGGGGAGGCGATGCGGAAGAAGGGGGCGGTGTACTCGTGCGCCCAGTTGGCGCGGGGGGTGTGCTCACGGTCGATCAACGCGGCCGAGGTGGCCCGTGTGGTCGAGGACGCGGTGTTGTCGGTGTTCTCCCGGATCGCGGCCGGCCCGGAGCCGGGCGGCGGCGGGCCGGGGAGCGGGCCGGGGGAGGCTGAGGCGTTGCGGGTGTTGATTGAGAAGGACCGGCGGGCGTTGGCGGAGTTGGACGACGACCATTACGACGGGCTGATCGACAAGCCGACCTGGGCGCGTCAGCGCTCCAGGTTGTCCGACCGGGCGGCCGCCCGGCAGCGCGAGTGGCAGCGTTTGGCGGTTCCGGCGACCCTGGCGGCGGGCATCGACGCGGCCACCGTCGCCGACCAGTGGGCGGGCCGGCCGCCGGGATGGCGGCACGCCGCCGCGGCCGCCGTGCTCGACGCGGTGCTGATCCACGCGCACCCGGCCGGGTCCGCGCCGATCATCCCGAAGCTGCGGGGCGAGGCGCCCGAGTCATACCGGGTCCGGCTGCGCGCCCACCGGGAGGCGATGCTCGCCCAACGGGTCGAGTTGGTGTGGCGCGCCTGACCCCGCGCCGGGCGGGCGGCGCCCCGGCAGGGCGCACAACCCCTTCAAGCGGGCCAGCGCCGCCGGGTCGCCCACGGTCGGCCCGAATCCTTGGGCGGCCCTGGAGGCCAGCGCCAGGCGCGCCCCCGCCGCGGCGGGCCGCTGTTCGCGGTCGGCGGTCCTGGCCTTGGGGGCGGCGGCTGGCCGGATGGCGGTGTTCGTCGTCACACCGTCAAGGTGCGCCGCCGCCCCCTTGGCTGTCGCTGCCCGCTGCGTCCTGCCGGCGGAAGGGCTATCCAGATTCCCCCGACCTCGGGAGAATCTGGATAGCCCTTGCCGGCGGGCGGGGACCCGGTATGCTTGTCGGCTGGCGCCCTGGTCTCGGGGCGCTGGCCGGTGTCGGTCGCGGCGCAAAACCATTCTGGCAGGTGGCGCGGTCTCGGCAATTTGGCGAGACCGCGCCACCTGGGGTTATGTGTTTGCGTCATCGTCGGGCGGGTCTTCCGCCAGCGCTTTGAGCCGGTCGCTGGTTGTCTGGTCGCGGGCTTCGCGTTCGTGGCGTTTGAGCGAGTCCCGCAGCTACGTCCAGGCTGGCCCGGCCTGTTCGGCGATGTCGCGCATGTCCTGGTCGAAGCGCGCGGCGGCGGTCAGCGCTTGGCGGGCTTGGCGCCTCATCAGGTCGGGGGCGGCCCACCCTCCGTGTTGGCGCAATAGTTTCAGGTGCCGCCGCGCGGCCGTGTGGGCGAGACTGCCCGGAGGGGCTGTGGTGGCGGCCTGGGCGAGGTCGTCTATCAGCACCAGGGCGCGGACCCGCTGATAGGGCTGGTTGACCGGACCGCCCGCCTCCACGGCCGCCAAAGCCTCGAACGCCGCCTCCCGCAGCGACCCGCGCCGCTCCCGGTCGAAGGCGACCCGGCGCAACCACAGCACTTTCTCCAGGGTCGTGTGCGACACCCCGGCGCCCAACCGCTCCGCCGCTATCCGGCGGGCGTCCCGCCTGCCCGCCGACGGCTCCGCGCCGGGACGGCTGGCGTCTTGGCGGGCGGTCAGCCCGGCCGCGACCTCCTGTTTTACCGCCTCGTACCGGCGGGCCAACACCGTCAACTCAACCGGCCGCCCCGGCTTCGCGCCGTCACCGTCCATGCCCGCTCCTTTCGGTCATCTGATCCCGCCGCTGCCCACGCCCGAACCAGGCGCGGCCAACACCACCAGGGAGCCCACCGCCCGGTTCCGGTGAATCACCGGGACCAGCCTGCCAGCCACAACACGCCCCCATCCGGCCGCGCGCCGACGGGCGGGCCGACAGGGGCGGGCGGCCCCGCCCTGGAACGCTACCGCCCGCCCGCGGGGAGGCGACCCCCCCGGCGGCGGCGATCCGTCCTGCCGCGGTCACAATCCCAGCGCCGTCCCCGCACAGCGCCCGCTGGGCGGCGGGCTTGGGAAGGCCACGACCCCGGCTGGGCCGTCCGGCGGTCCAGGGGCGGGGGCCCCCCGGCGGGCGGCGGGGGTCCTTGCCGGGCGGGCTGCCGCCATGCCCGTCCGGCGGGAGGGGGCCGGGGAGGGCAGCCCAGCCGCCAACCGGAGCGCCCCCAACACGATCCCGGCCTCCCGGCCGTCCAATCGGGCGAGGTCTCCCAACGGTACCAGGGTCTGGTCGTCCAGCAGGTTCGCCACCACTTTGGCGACCAGCCGCTCACCCGAAGACAACGCCCCCGACTCGCGGACCAGCGCCGCCGGGTCGATCTCGGCGTGCTGTTTGCCCGAGGCGTCCGCCCCGAGCCGCTTGACCCACGGCGCACCCTCATAGGCCAGGCGGCCCCGGACCCCGTTGATCAGCAACTCCACCGCCGCCCGCGCCCAGAGCGTCCCGGCCGCCCAGTTCCTCAACTCCGCGTGGACATCCCCTCTAGTCTCTTTGTCGGCGCGCGGCGCGGCGGGTGTGGGGCTCATGATGTGCTCTCCTGTCTGGCGGGACGGGCAGGCGTGGCACGCCCGCCCGGCCGCGCCGGCTCGGAACGAACAGTCCTCACCACTTAGGTGCGCAACGAGTCCCCAAAACCCGACCGGCCGCGCAAACCCGCCCCGACCCCTCAAATCGGCGCCGACGAATGGCTCCCTTGGGGGTGCCCAAGGCCGCCGCCACGCCCCGGACGAACACCCCAAGAGTCGCCCCGGCGCACGCCGCGCCAACACGCGGCAGGGCGGCGAACCCCGGACCCTTGGCAGATCACCTCTCAGCCCGCCCCGGCGCGCGCCCGGCGCCCATCGACCCGTGACAGATCACCGGGTCAACGCCGCCGCGCGGCGCGGCAACACCGAGAACACCGCGCAATGCTCCGATCTGCCGCCCCACCACCCGACCCAACCCCGTTGAGCAGGCCGCGCGCGCAGCGCAATCCGCAAAACCGTCGGCCTCCGCCCGCCGCCGACAGGCTCAGACCGATCTGTGAATGCACGTAGCCGCCACATCTTTCGTGGCAGGCCACAGAGTGAGTCCCATGCCCCGAACGCCGGCACGGGTAACGTCTGCTGCCAGCGAGTGGCGCCTAATAACGCTGGAAATGCCTTCGCAAAAGGCGCTATTCACGCAGGCGGCCAAGCCGTGCATCTCAGACATTGAGGGAGTTTGCGGGAAGACTCCGTTTTCAATCCACTTTTCCTTCCAATCTAATAGGGAGATGTACGATGATCGAGGTGCCGATGGATTCGCACACATAGCCCGCCACGCGGCATCACTGACAGTAACAAGGGAAATCCCGGATGGGCCACCGAGACACATGTGGCCGCCGCCCACTGGCCAAGACTTCGGCCGCTTTCACTGTGGGCAGACCATCCGTGCTGCCAGCCCGGAAGACAGTGCGCGCCCGTCGCCGACCGCCACCGCTCCTCAGCCGCTGAACCTCTTCGCCACTCCGAAGCCGAGCGGGACGAGGCGCCTTGCCCAAGCCAGGACCAGGCAGAACGCCAATAGAAGGGCTAGCCAGATGGGGCGGGGCGACAAATCTAGCGACAAATCGGCCGATGATTGGAGCGTCACGGGCAAGAGCGACCCCACCGCCGGGCTGGCCGTGACCGCCCACCACATGAGGTACAGGACCGCGCAAGTCGCCAACGAACCAGCGAGTCTCCCTAGGACGCCGATGAGTGCCACGGCCAGGAAAGCCCCTACGGCAGCGTTGTTCGCTAGGCCCGGGAGCATGCGGCTCATCGTGGGCTCACCGTCAGGGGGGTAGGACATACTGGCCAACCCAACCGCCAACTCTGCCGCCACAACGACGATCAAGCACGACCCCACAGCAAAGCGTCGCGTACCCATTGCTCCAAATCGCTGCCATTGCGGCAGACGGGGGCTCAGGCACCATGCACAGCCAAGGCCCACGGCGATCGGCAGGTACTCGTAAGGCGTCACATCGCGTGGCGATGCGCTGTGCTCACCCACCCAGAAACGCAGCTCGGGCCACAACTTCTGCTGGACCGGAACCCATGCCAGCAGCAATACGATAGGCCAAACGCTTGATGCGGAGAAGGGCAGCCAGGCCTCGCGAAGGCGGTTCACCCTTGGGGTCCCGGACCCGCGTACCGGCATGCCCGCAATTCGTCCGAATGCTTCGCATACCAGCTGAGAACGGCTTCGTCGGAGACAGCAGCGAGGTTTGGTCCGAACATGGTTTCCTCGATTGGCCGAGCTGTTGAGTCCTCAGCAATCCATGCCCCCAAGCTGAAGGCCCAGGCCACAGCTATATCATCGCTTGTTCCAGGCGCACACGATCCCAGGCCGGCCAGGCTCGTTCCAATGTCAAGCCCGGCCTCTGGGGCTCCAGCACGCGGACTAAGGTTCACGGCCAGGATCTGGCGAGTCTCCAGACCGCGCTCATCAGCGAGAGCTGGGACCGCCGCACTGCTTGCCACGGCCAAGACGTCATCGGGCAGCGCCGCACCGACCCTCGCGATGGCTGGTTTGGCGCGCTTGACCATCTCATCTAGCAGTGGCGCTTCCTCGTCAAGAACGCAGTACTCGAGTCCTTTGTGGCTCGCGCAAGTCATTGCCTCAACCTGATCGTAAAACGGAGTTCCCACTGCCACCGGCAGATTAACACCCGCAAAGAATGTGCCCAGCAGGGCGGCAGCGGAAGCGGCCAACGGCCAGCCTGACCGGCGCGCCTGCCTCCGGTACCAAGCCACAATCACGAAAGTGAATCCAGCCGCAACTACCATCCACCAGCCTACCACTGCCACAACAGGGCCGGCTAGGAGGGGCCTGTGGTTGGATGACGCCAGCGCAGGGAATAGCAGGTATTCGAGGTTGGTACCCGAGTCCGGAAACAGCACGGAGTAGTAGACCGGCAGCACGGCCACCCAAATGAGGCTCCAAACCAAGGCCACCCCAGGGGCGTACCAACTTGAGATGGCCGCTCCGATGAGGAATCCGGAGGCAATGAAAAACCACAGCCCGAACGCAGCGAGCAGCAACTCCACGAGATAGACATGGCCGCCGGTGGCCTTCGAGTACCCGATGGCGAGCCCAGCAGCACCCCCGACTGCCTGTCCCGCGATCCACCACGCTCCCAGCACAAGCAGGAGTCTGAGTCCTTGCTGGCCCGAAGCTCGCTTCAGAATTGGCCAAGCCAGTGGTGAACGTCGATTCGTGTACCTGGATGCGAACCAAGCCGACAAAACGCATGCGAACGGCCCTGTGAACTGAACAGACTCCCGCGGCAAACCAGACAAGACGGCCGGTGGCACATAGAACCATCCATCAACCACCGTCGTCTGCCGCCAGGTCAACAACCCGATCACGAGGGCGGGTACCGCCACTACCCAGGTCGCCATCGGCCATGTCAGAGCGGTCGGCTTACCCCGAAGCACGCGCACGTCCTTCCTCGAGCATCGCGATGTAGCCCCGCTCAAGCGCCGTCCCGGGAACGTCTGCGGGAATTCTCTGCGAAAAGGCTTCGAGTTCGCGTGCCCCGCCGCAGAAGAGAACCTGACCCTGGTCGAGCACGATGATGGCGTCGCTCACTGCCACAACATCATCGACTAAGTGGGTCGAAAGCAACACTGAGCACCGCTGTGCCGCTCCCAGCAGTACACGGCGCAGGCCAACTCGGGCCTCCGGATCGAGACCGGCTGATGGCTCATCGAGAATAAGAAACTCCGGCTCGTGCACCATCGACGTTGCCAAACCAACTCGCTGGCGCTGGCCTCCCGACAAGGTCCTGATTCTGCGGCCCGCAATTCCAGCCAAGTTAAGAGCTTCCAAAGTCGCTTCCGCTTGTCGGTACGCGCGCGCCCGGCTTAGCCCCTGAGCCCATCCTGCATAAGCTACGGTCGTTACCACGCTCATCGATCCGACCAGCGGGTAACTCTGTGCGAGGACTCCGACGCGCGCCCGGATCTCCTCTCGCTGGGCAGCACGACTCGCGTCACGCCCGAGGACCTCAACGAGCCCCGAACCGGGGGCGCGCTGCGTCGCCATCAAGGACATCAGGGTGCTCTTACCAGCGCCGTTCGGACCGAGGAGGCATGTTATGCCTCCTCGGACACTCACACTGAGATCGTTGAACACCGGTCTTCTGAAGTACTTGAACATCACGCTCTTGCAGCGCGCCACCGGCTCGGTCATTCTTCTGCCACCAACGCCGTCACAACTTGCAGTTCGTCGTCGAGCTAGTGAATGTGTTGTGTGTCGAATCGTCGTAGTTGCCGTTGTTGTCCACAGCCTTGCCGAAGAGGATGCGATTCTGTGGAGTTCCCCAGTTGCAGCCCCATCCGTAGTCCACTCCGCTCGACGCGTTCGTCTTTTGACCCATGTTCGTGTCCGGTCCGACGTGATCCCACCGGAGGTACACGGTGACTGGAGACGCGCAGCCGCTCCAGGTTCCTCCGGTCCAGGCCATGTTGTTGGACGCGTAAACGCTTCGCGCAGTGATGTTACACGCGCGCGGCTGCACCGGCGAGTTCACTTCAACGGTCAGTTCGGCGGAGGGCGGAAGCCCCGGCCCGTCGTCATCCACCGCCAACGCTGGGGATGCCAGGATGGCGCTCCCCACAAGCGTCAAGGCCATGCTTGACGCCGCGATCGCTCTCTTGATGTTCTTCACTCTCCAGTTCTCCTGTTCATTCAGCGAAGCGCCCGCTGTGCCCCGACATCTCAAGTGCATGTCAAGCGCCCGATGGGCCGAGACCCCCTGCAAGAAGCAAGGGACTTTTGGCCCATGATGGCAGCACCGGGATCTTTGGCCACACGATTCGATGCCCCAAGGGAATCATAACCCCTGGTCAGCGGTAGCGACAGGACTGCGCGCCTAGACACACCCATCCGGCATCGCTGTCTCAACATATGGGATGGGGCAACCGCGCCTGTCTGCGTGGAGCTCAGTCCGGCTGGGGAATCCCGGATGGGCACAGGACCGCTCCCGCCCCCGGCACAGGCATCTGCACCTCGTCAACGTCATGCAGACCGCAGGCAGCGCCGGATCCAGGACCGCTGGCCGAGCCTTGCAGCGCTTGAATGTTGATCGACCGGTTGCCCTCGGGCCAGCTTGCCGGGTCCCACGCGGATTATCCCCCGAACCCGGAGAGCAGACGCGCAAAGACGGTTCGGTGGGTCAGACACTCAGAACCGTTTCGGCGTCCCGCTCGCCGCACCCGCATCGTCCGTCAGTACCAGCGCGCCACGGCTTTGTCGGGACCGTTTGCCGCCCTCCGTCCCCGAAGACCAGGCTGCCCCCAGCTCCAAGACCCAGCTACGACTGAGCCCAGAGGAAGGTTTCCCACCTCCAATCGGACAACAAGCGCCTCACGGCGCACGCCTCCGTCGTTATAGGGCTCGCGCCCCTGAGGCGATCCCGAGTGCGTCACAGTGACACGCAAGCGACCCGCTTCCGGACGCGCAACTGACAGCGGCGTCGCCAAACATGATCGCCCTCATGGGTGGGCTGCAAGTGCAGTGGCTGCTCGATCCCAGCCCGGACCTGGTGCAGTCCACCGCTTTCGGCATAGAAGGAATCCCCAACGCTCTGGAGGGCGGGCACCGCGCCTCCACAATCACCGACTGATTCGCGGAGCATCCGGGGCTGAGGCACTGAGGGTGCGCAGCAGCGCAGCCGAAACGCTAGCGGGCAATCCAGTCCATGAAGCGCATCAGTCCGCGCGGAAGCACGAGGAGGCCGGGCTCGACTTGATTACTCCGACAGCCGGCCCCGTCGGTCCTGCGCCTTGTTCATCGCCTGGCTGTTCGCGCGACCCGCGGTGCCGCCGCTGCGCCGTTCGTGATCACCGTCACCGCAAGGTTCCCTCCCGACACCGCTCCCTTCGTCCGGCACGCCAAGTGCCGGTCGCCCACAGGCGAGAACTGGGGATCGACAACCGCTTTCGGGCGCAGCAGCCACATCCGACGCGCTGGTCCTGGGCGCGCCAATGGCGGCCGCTGGTCGTCCCAGGCATCCCAGTTCCCAGTCCCGGAGAACCCCGCATTTAGCGCTGCGGGGCCGGCGCCGCCCAGCGTGAAATCACACGCGGCGGCGCACGTCCGCGCACGTCTGGCGGCTCCTCACGGTCCGACGGCTCTTGACGGCCACACTTCTTGCTGACGAGGGGCGACCGGGATTTATAGCGCACCTTCCTGCCGGAAGGGAGCGCCGAGATGACGGTCTCGATGCGGGTTGTCACCGCCGGGGATGGCTACAAGTATGTGCTCAAGTCGGTCGCGGCGGGTGACGGTGATAGGGCGGTGTCTACGCCGTTGACTCGCTACTACACCGAGGTTGGTTGGGCCAACGGGTGCATAACTGTACGCACTGGCAACTCGCTCGCTACCGTATTCCCGTCTGGGCACCGCACCGGCATCCGGCACCGATTGCGGCGACCCCATGAGCGGTGCAGCAAGCGGATCGTGCCCGCGTTCGGTTTCGCCGGGTAAGCTGAACTGGAATGGTTGAGGCACGCAGGTACCTTTGCGTCCCTACAGCACGGCCGTGTCTCTGTCGCAGTTCGTCCGCGCCGAGTACAACCCCAACATCCCCGTGTCGTACCCCGACCGTTTCGCCGCGATGAAACAGGAGGCCGAAGCCGAGGCCGGGCCGAAGGACGCCTACGTGCAAGTGGACCCGGTGGGATTGAAGGTCCACTACGGCCTGGTTCGGGGCGGCGAAGCCGCGAAGGTCACGTCCGGCGCATTGAAACGAGCCGACGCGCACTTCTCGGCCGGCTATTCGGCGACGATCAAGCTGACCACGCCGAACGTCACATTTGAGGACGGCACCCAACAAAGGACCGTCGCAACCCAGGCCTCCGCCGCGTCGCTTGCCGTGGTCGCGCGCCACGATCTGATCGCGGACGAGAGGGTGGCCGCGACCATCGAGGTCAAAGGCGTGCCGTCCTTGTGTTTCATGGTCCATCAGGCGTCTGGTGGCGAACAACGCGCCATCACCCCGTTGGAGACCATCGTGTCAGGCGAGCACACCGCCGCTCCGGCGGAGACTAAGTGGCAGCCGCAGATCGCCACCGAAGTCCAGACCCAGATGCTGGCCTCGGACGCCACAGCGGTTGCGGACAAGGTGAAGGCCGACGCGGTGGGCGGTTCGCAGTGGCCGGTCAAGGTATGGGCTGACGCGGCCCAGACCAAGCGGACGCGAACCCGTCACGGTAGCGGCGCCGGCCGGGTTCCAGGTGCCGTCCTCTCAGTACGGGACGTGGGTGTGGAGGATCGACCGGGACCGGCAAACCCCCGACGTGGCGGCCCTGTTCGACAACGACCCGGCGGACAAATTCGGGCAGCGGCTGGAAGCCCACGTCACCCAAATGGACTTGACCATCCGATCCCAGGTCGCCCAGGTGAGCGTGACCGAGCCGAAAGACGACGGCGCGGCCCAGGTGTGCGACACAGTTTGGGTGGAACACGGCGGCCCGGACGACCTGTGGTTGAACCAGTGGGGCACCGACAAGCCGGTCGAGGTCAACGTGGGCGGGAAGCTGTACCACTCGGCGGTGCCCGGCCCGCAAACCACCAGCATCGACCCGACCCTGCCCATCGCGGACGAGTACGAGCTGACCTTCACCGCCGCCGGGAGGGAGCACGCCCAGCAGGTCTGCCACACGGTCGGGTACGGCGGGTACGGGGCGTACGGGTTCGTGTGGGGCATCGACCTGGCTGAACAGCCTGCCGCGACCAAAGATTACCTGGCCAGGGACGTGACCACGCCGTTGTGGCTGCCAGCCGAGACGACGATGGTGAAACGGGCGCCGGTCATCCACACGGCCGCGACCATGTGGACGGCCACCAACGACGGCATCGAGCAGGTGTTCCTCGCCGACGAGATCTGGCAGATCGACTGGCCCGACGCCCCAGCCGACACCGACATGACGGGCGCGGTCGGTCACGCCTCCTGGCCGGGCTACGGGCCGTGGGAAGCCGACGTGGAAACCATCCGGGCGGAGCTTTGGCGGATAGAAGGCGAGATCACCCCGGAGTCGTGCTCGGCGGACAACCCGGCCGCGAAACTCGTCGCGGTCAACGGGGCCACCCCCGCGGTCAACACGTGGGGGGCGTCGCAGAAAGTCAGCGGCTCCAGATTCAAGGCCGACGGCGGGGACGCGACCCACACGTTCGTTATCACCTACCCCGGCGATGCGCGCACCGAGGCGTACAAGTCGATCTGCGGGGAGAAGTCCGAGACGAACACCCTGATAAGGCCGGCGCCCGACTTCATCACCGAGTTGCTGGCGCCGGCCGGCCTGGAGGGCGCGTCGGC
>JAITJY010000358.1 GCA_031278675.1 Bifidobacteriaceae bacterium | reverse complement strand
CCGCCATGGCGCTGGCCAGCGGAAACTCCCTGACTCGGGCATAGTGCACGTTGCCGGTGGCGATCAGCGGCACGCGGGCTGCGCTAGCCAGTTCAGCCAACGCCGCGTTCCTGGCCGGATCGGCGGGATCCCCTGAGGCAGTGATCTCTACCGCGACGTTGTCGCGCCCGAACAACGCCACCAACCGAGCCAGTTCCTGGGCGCCGGCCCTGGGACCGCCCGCCGCCAAAGCCTGACGTACTGCGCCTTTGCGGCATCCGGTTGCCACCAGCCATTCGCCTCGGCCAAGGGCGGCCAGATCCTCAAGGTTGTAGCGTGGCGGTCCCTTCTCCCCCACTGCCAGGTAGGCCTCGGCGATCGAGCGGCTGAGCCGCTTGTAGCCGGTTGGACCCCGGGCCAACACCAAAAGATGAGTCCCGGGCGGATCATCAGCGCCGACGGCCTCTGGTCCAGCGCCCAGCGTCAATTCGGACCCGAACACAGTGGGCAAACCCACCTCACGGGCTGCGGTAGCGAATTGGACAGCACCATAAAGACCATCATGATCTGTCAGAGCCATGGCGCTGAGCCCAAGTTCCGCTGCCCTATAAGCCAGGTCGGCGGGCTGGCTGGCACCGTCCAGGAAGCTGAAGGCGCTGTGGGCGTGCAGTTCGGCGTATTTAGCCTGGAGCCGCCGATGATCGCCGTAGCGAGCAGCACCAGACGGGTGCGATGGGCGTTCCTGGCCGGCGATGGCTACCTGGTGGTCTGCCCGGCTGGCCGGGGGCGTCCAGCGTGCCTGGCTGGGGTGGCGCAGTAGGCGAGGATCGGTGGATCGAGGCTTAGTCATAAACGCCCTCCAGGTGCCATTGGCCTGCTTCGCAGGCCAGCAATGTGGTCTGTGAAGTGTCACCGCGGGCAATTTGAACCTGTAGGTAGACGCGCCGCTTACCGCCGGGCGCCCACCATTGGTCCAGCAGTGGCCAGGGGCCGGCCCAACCTTTGACGGGGGATTCGTCCAGGGCGGCGGGCCGGGAACTGAGTTCAAGGTAGGAGCTGACTTGGACGCGCTGCCCTCGCGAGTCGACCAACTCCACAGGCAGGGGTTCAGGCGGCACCAAGGTGGGCGCCGGGTCTGGGACTGCTCCTGGCCAGGGCCGGTCGACCGGTCGGAGCGGCACCGTGTCATCGCCCCAATCAACTAGTCTGATCCGGCCCCGCGGTTCGCGCCCACCTTGCACCACCGGCTGGTAGACGCCGCGGCCGCCCAGCATGGTGTTGATCCGTTCCGCGCCGCGCACGGCCCGGGTGGCGGCGTGGCCGCCGGTCCCCCACAGGCGGGTTGCCCCGCTAGCCGCTGGATGGACTTCTTCGGCTGCGAGGGCCAACCGCGTCAAAGCTCCTGTCGGTAACCGGCCGCTGCGCCCGGTCAGCCAGCCTTCCAATTGCCAGCGGACCCGATCCATCACGCCGGCGGAATCGACTCCTTCCAACCGCCAGGTCCGTTCTAGTTGTTCACCTGTTTCGGTGCTGGCGCTCACCTTGAGCCGGTCATAACTCTGCCCGTAGGCGGTCAATTGGGCGTGCAGGTTTTCGGCCAGTTCGCGGGCCGCTAAAGCGGCTTGTTCAATCCGAGACAAGGGTGGGTCGGCGTCATAGAACACAGTGAATTCGCGGGGCAGACGGTGCCCTGGGATGGTTAGCACGTCTTCGGCGCGGGTGAGGCGCTGCGCCCACACACCCACCGAACCGAACCGTTCTGTCACATTCTTGGTGGGCAGTTCCGCGAAATCACCCAACGTATGTATCCCTAAACGTGTCAACAAGTTCATCAATACATCGAGGTCTTCGCCGTGCGCTGTGCCCTGTAACGCCAATCCCAGATCCGTCAATGGGCGTGGCGCGAGGTAGGCCCGCGATCCTCCGGGGTCGATTGTTTTCCCGTCCCGGGCGGCGAGGATGGCGGCCAGCAGACCGTCGGCGATCCCCACCCAGGCTTCCGCCCCGGTTTCCTCCGCGACGCGGGTCAGGAGGTGTTCTGCCAGCGCCGCGTCTCCGCCGTGGTAGCGACTGGCGCCCACGGCCGGGCAGGCGAGCAGGCCAGGGCGCAGTAGTTCGACGCCCGGCACCAGCGTGTGGATAAGGACGGCTACCTCTTCGAAGGCCCGCGCGTCTCGCACCGGGTCCGCCGGCACAACTACCCCATCAGGACAGGCCGATGCCGCCGACCGCCTTTTCATGCCCCGCCTCACGCCGGCGACCCGGGCCGCTGCGCTGACTGCTTTAACATGGCGTCCGTCGGCGACCATCACCGGCGCGTCGGTTGGTGCCACTCCAGCGTTCATGGCTGCTACCACTGGCCAATCCGGCAGCCACACGGCGGCCAACCGCCGCGCGGCGCGGGTTGGGGTCTTGCTGCGTTCAGTTACGTCGCTCACCGAATCCACCTTTGAACCGCACCGTGCAATCCAGCGTGGGCCGTTCCGCCAGACCCCGGTTCTCGCCGAGTCCAGGCGTGTTGGCCCGGTCAACTTGGACCGTGACGCTGGCACCGGCCCACCGTCCCGCAGTGATCAACCGGCCGCCGGTGAACCGCAACCGGGCTTCGAGCCTGCGCCTATCTCCCGCACACAGCGCTAGTTTTCCGGCCACTACCAGCCCATATGCGTCCACTAAGCCGGCTAGTACCCGGAGCGGCTGTGTCCCTAGATCTGGTACCACCACGGTCCGGCTGAGCACTAGGCCCGCTTCGGCGGCGGCTAGCAGACCTGCTTCGGGGAGCGCAGCGATGGCGGTCCAGTCTTCTGGTCCCAATGCGGCGGCCGCCACTGCCCAAAATGCCGCCATGGAGCCGCTGACTTGTGCCACCGCTCCGGGGATTAGCCGCGGCCGGACAAGCTGAGCCAGTTCCTCGGGACTGATCTGCCGTTGCTCTGTTCCGTTCGATCCGCCAATGGTTCGTCCCTCTGTCAGTTCGAGGGCACGGACTCCCACGGCGGCAGCACCTGTTTTAGCCTCGGCAGCGACGAGCAGTTGTTTGGCCCTCATCAGCGCCGATGCGTGGGCTGTGCGCTCAACTAAAGCTGTTCGAGACATAGTTACACTAATCACTCCTGTATCTACTACGTTCGTTCGGAATACCTATCTAACTCGGGCCGTACACCTGTGTCAATCCCTGGCGAGACCCCAACTCCGCTGAGATCACCCCGCGCGGGGGCGCACACCGGGGGCGCACGGCGCCCCCGCGAGTAAACTCCTGTCATGGACCTAACAAGACCAATCCCGCCTGATCCGTACTCACTGCTCCCGCAAGTTCCTGTTTTCACAGTGACTAGTCAAGACCTCACCACTGACATCCAATTGACCAGCGCGTTTACCGCTGCGGGCGGTAGCATCTCGCCCCAGCTGGCTTGGAGCGGGTTCCCCGCTGAGACCAAGAGCTTCCTGGTCAACTGCTTTGATCCGGACGCCCCATCGCCGGCTGGATTCTGGCATTGGACCCTGGTTAACCTGCCGGTCAGCGTCACCGAACTGGCACGCGGCGCGGGAGCGCCCGAGGCGGTGTTACCTGCCCCGGCGTTCCAGGTCAAGAACGATGCGGGCTCGGTCGGCTATTACGGCGCCGCCCCGCCGCAAGGCGATTTCCCACACCGCTATTTCTTCGCCGTTCACGCACTGGACACGGCTACGCTGCCCGTCGGCCCGGATGCAACACCCACCGTGGTCGCCTTCAACGCGCTGTTCCACACGCTGGCCCGCGGCCTGATAGTCCCCACCTACCAGCAGCAATAGCCGCTGGCCAGACGACCATTTGGCTTAGCTTTGATCCACCGATCCACGTCTGGTGCTTCCCTGCGGCGGTCATCGGTGGATCCAGGCTTAGTTGCGACCATGCGCGGCTGCGCCGCCCCGGGTTCCCGCACCCTGCG
>JAITJY010000333.1 GCA_031278675.1 Bifidobacteriaceae bacterium | reverse complement strand
TCTTGTTCGCTTTATGTGGCGCCGCAACTGGGTGGTGAGTCTTTCGGGATTGTTTTGGTGGAGGCGATGGCGGCAGGTGCGCCGGTGGTGGCGAGTCGTCTGCCAGCGTTTGCCCGCGTTTTGGACGATGCCGCGCTAGGGCTTTTGTTTACCCCCGGCGATGCGTTGGCGCTGGCCCAGGCGGTGCGGGAGACGCTAGATGATGGGGTGGCCACGGCGGGCCGGGTGGAGCGGGCCCGGCGGGCGGTGCGCCGCTATGACTGGGAGACGGTGACGGATCAGATCAATGCTGTCTATGACACGGTCGCTGGGAGGTGATGGCGGGTGGGTTGGACTGGTCCAGTGCTGATTACGCTGGCGGTGGGGCTGGCGATCGTGATGGCGGTGTGGTTGGCGGCGAGCCGGATCGACCGGTTGCACCGCCGCGTCGAGAACTCCTGGGCGTCTCTGCAACTCCAGTTGACGCGGCGGGCGTCTATGGCGTTGGTGGCGGCCCGCGACGGTGTGTGGGCGCCGGAGGTGTGTGCGGCGGTCGAGGCGGCGGCCCGCGCCGCGTTGGTGGCCCCGCCTCATGGACGCGAACATTCGCAGCTAACGGATGTTCTGCGCCAAGCGATGGCGGACCCGGATCAGCTAGAACGTGACCTGGCGGACCCGGTGCGGAGCGCGGCGCTGCACGAGATCGGCGGTGCGTGGTACCGTGCTTGCCTGGCGCGGCGTTTCTTGAACGATGCCGTCTGTCTGGCCCGCCGGCTCCGCTCCCGGCGCCTGGTCAAGGTCTTTCACCTGGCGGGACGCGCCACCTTGCCCGTGACCTGCGACATCGACGACGAACCGCCGGACGGCCTCCCCCTGGTCTAACCCACTTCGGCTATCTAAGTGCGCTGGTGACCGCGATCTTTCGGGTCATATCGGGAGAATCCCTGAGGCGAGAGTTGACGGGCATTCTTCGGCGGGGGCGCGGGCTCGGGCAACTGCGTAGAATTAGCACTCAAGGAGCGCGGGTGCCAGAGCGGCGAATTTTGGACAGGGGAAGGGGGCGGGCCGGCGGTGGCGGATCAACGGCGCATGGATGTGCTGAAGGCGATTGTGCAGGACTACGTCTCCACGGGCGAGCCGGTCGGCTCGCGGGGGCTGGTAGAACGCCATGACCTGGGAGTTTCCCCGGCCACGATCCGCAATGACATGGCCGCGCTGGAAGAAGAAGGGCTGATTGCGCAGCCGCACACGTCGGCCGGCCGGGTGCCGACGGACGCGGGCTACAGGGTCTTCGTGGACCAGTTGTCGACCATCAAGCCGTTGACTGCGGCGGAACGCCGCGCCATCCGGACGTTGCTGGACGGACCGTTGGACTTGGACATGATTGTGCACCGCGCGGTCCGCGCCCTGGCGCAGTTGACGCAGCAGGTCGCAGTGATCCAGTACCCGTCGTTGGGCGGCGCAACCATCCGGCAAGTGGAACTGGTCGAACTAGCTCCGGCGCGTTGCCTGGTGGTGATCATCACGGACGCGGGCCGCGTTGAGCAACGGCTGGTGCAGTTCGCTGCGCCGCTGGGTGCGGATGCGGTCAGCGCGCTGCGCGCCAAACTGAACCAAGCTGTCCAGGGCCTAGGCCCGCTCGATGCTGAAACCAACCTGGACAATTTGTCTCCCAGCGCCGATCCGGCGCTGCGGGGCGCCGCACAAACCCTGGCAGAGGCTCTGCGGGCAGCGATCCGCGCGGAGCGCCAAGACCGGTTGGCGCTGGCCGGAACATCCAACTTGGCGCGCTCTTCGGGGGATTTCCGCAGTTTCATGCCGGTGCTGGAGGCGATCGAGGAACAAGTTGTGTTGCTCAAACTGCTCAGCGAAATGTCCGCTGATTCCGGTCAGGTCGCCATTAGGATTGGGCATGAAACCACCCAAGCTGGGCTGGAAGAGACTTCGCTCGTCGCGTCAACTTACGGTGCGGGGCGGGCTGTGGCACACTTAGGCGTGCTCGGTCCCACCCGCATGGACTATCCCGGGTCGATTGCAGTGGTGCGGGCAATTGCCCTGTACCTGTCGCGGATCCTCTCCGGGGGAGAACCGCGCCGCTGATGCAGGGCCCGGGCAATCCGGCCAGCACCGATTAGGAGATCATGAACGACTACTACAGCATCTTGGGTTTACCGCGGAGTTGCACAGCGGATGAGGTCAAGGCTGCCTACCGCAAGGCGAGCCGCGCCCACCACCCGGACATAGTGGGTCACAGCGCTGCGGCGGAGGAGAAGTTCAAGCAGATCAACGCTGCTTATGAGGTGCTGTCGGACCCGAAGAAACGCGAGATGTTCGATCTGGGCGTGGACCCGTTGGCGCCGGGCTCCGGCGCCGGACCGGCGGGCGGGGCCCACCCATTTGCGGGTTTTGGGGCCGGGTTCGCTGGTTTTGGGGATATTTTCGAGGCGGTGTTCACGGCTGCCTCGAACGGCCCGGCGGGGGCCCATGGCCCGCATCCGCGGGCGCAGCGGGGCCGTGACCAGTTGGAACGTCTCACAATTGACCTGGCGGACGCGGTTTTTGGTTGCACTCAGAGTGTCACTTATGCGACTTATCTGACGTGTAATACTTGCGCGGGGAGTTGCTGCGCGCCGGGGAGTGCGCCGGTGGTTTGTCCGGCGTGCCAGGGCCGGGGTGTGCGCGAACGCTTGGTGCGGTCGCTGCTCGGGACCATGCGGACCATGGATCCGTGCCGTCAGTGTCAGGGCCACGGCACCCAGATCACCAATCCGTGCCCGGAGTGCTCCGGTCAGGGCCGGCTCCGGGGGCGGCGCACCGCCGAGGTGGAAATTCCCGCCGGGGTGGAGAACGGCAACCGGTTACGTTTGACCGGGCAGGGGGAAGTGGGTTTGGGCGGTGGTCCGGCCGCAGATCTTTACGTCGAGTTCAAGGTCCGCCGTCATCCGGATTTTGTGCGCGATGGCGACGATCTGATAGCCGTGCTCGCAGTTCCCATGACCGCAGCGGCGTTGGGTGCGACGATCCGTATCCAGACCTTTGATGGGCCCCAAGACATTGTGGTCCGCCCCGGGGCGCAGCCCGGTTCGACCGTTGTCCTAGAGGGCCTCGGGGTGGGTCGGCTAGGCCAAAAGACGCGCGGTGACCTGCGTGTCAACCTGGATGTGGAGATCCCGACCGATCTCGATGACGCCCAGCGCGAGTTGCTGCGTCGCCTCGCCTCCGAACGCGGTGAGGAGCGGCCTGCGGCGAGCTTAGCTGCCGCGCAGGGAGGGATGTTTTCCCGCCTCAAGGACAAGTTGAGCGGTCGGTGACGGCGCCGCTGTTTTGGGTTGCGCCGGAGGCGCTGGCAGGCGCAGTGACGGGCGGTACGGTGACGCTGAGCGGCGCAGAGGCTCATCACGCGGCCAGCGTGCAGCGTCTGCGCGTCGGTGAGACGGTATTGGTGTCCGATGCCGTCGGGTTACGGGCCCAGGCGTCCGTCACGGCGGTGCGCGGTGGGGCGAGCCCGCTGGTAGATCTGCGGCTGGACGGGATTGAGCAGGTCGCGCGGAGGG
>JAITJY010000314.1 GCA_031278675.1 Bifidobacteriaceae bacterium | reverse complement strand
GACCGGCTGGCCCGCCCCGTCCGGCTGGCCTACTTCGGGCAAGCCGAGATCATCGCGGTGGCCACCGACCTAGCTGAGGTGATCGGCGGCGCGATCGCCCTGAACTTGCTGTTCGGGTTGCCGCTGCTGGCCGGCGGGGTAATCACCGGTGTTGTGTCGATCGGAGTGCTATCCATCCAAACCCGCCACGGACAACGCTCGTTTGAGCTGGTCATCACCGGCATGTTGGTGATCATCACAATCGGGTTTGTCTCCGGCTTGGCGATCTCACCGGTCAGCCCGGCCGAACTGCTGGCGGGGCTCGAACCCCGTTTCCGGGGGACAGATTCGGTGTTGCTGGCCGCATCGATGCTGGGAGCAACCGTCATGCCGCACGCGGTCTACCTGCATTCGTCGCTGACGCGGGACCGGCATGGTGCGGTGAGCGACCCGGCGCAGCGGCGCCACCTGATCCGCGCGACGCGCTGGGATGTGTTCTGTGCCCTGATCGTTGCCGGGTCGGTCAACATTGCGATGCTGGTCCTCGCGGCAGCGAACCTGCGCGGAGTGGACGGGACCGACACCATCGAAGGGGCGCATGCGGCGATCGCTGACGCGATGGGACCCGGGATTGGCGTGGTCTTCGCGATCGGGTTGCTGTTTTCTGGGTTGGCTTCAACCTCGGTCGGGTCCTATGCCGGGGCCGAGATCATCTACGGTTTCCTGCGCGTGCGCGCGCCGGTGTTGTTGGTCCGCTTGGTCACGCTGATCCCGGCGCTCGCGGTCTTGGCGCTGGGCGCCTCGCCCACCTGGGCCCTCGTCATCTCCCAGGTGGTGCTCTCTTTCGGTATTCCGTTCGCCATCATCCCGCTGGTCCACCTCACCAGCCAGCGCTCCGTGATGGGCGATGCCGTCAACCTGCCCGTCACCCGGATCGCCGCCTGGCTGGCGGCCGGCCTGATCGTGGCATTGAACTGCGCCCTGATCTACCTAACGGTGGCCTGACGCCCGGCGCCCGCCGGCGTCCCGCGCGGACCCACACCCACTACCGAACGGCACTGATACTCACGCCCTGCGGGCGGCGGAAACCTGGGCGGGACAAGGCGGCAGCGGCGGCCGACTACGCTAAAGCCATGCCCAAACTGCGCTCTGACGTGTTGATGACTGGCCGGAACATGGCTGGAGCGCGGGCTTTGCTGCGAGCAGCGGGCGTGGCGCGGGAGGATTTCGGCAAGCCGATCATCGCGGTGGCGAACAGTTTCACGGAGTTCGTTCCGGGACACACTCATCTGGCACCGGTGGGACGCATTGTCAGCGCAGCGATCCAAGAAGCGGGCGGGATTCCTCGGGAATTCAACACGATCGCGGTCGATGACGGGATCGCCATGGGCCATGACGGCATGCTCTATTCGCTGCCATCGCGCGAGGTAATCGCGGATAGCGTCGAATACATGGTCAATGCCCACAAAGCGGACGCGCTGGTCTGCATCACGAACTGCGACAAGATCACTCCGGGAATGTTGATGGCCGCGATGCGGCTGAACGTCCCAACGGTGTTCGTCTCCGGCGGGCCCATGGAAGGCGGGCAGGCCAAGCTGGTGGACGGTTCGGTCCGCCTCAAGCTGGATCTCATAGTCGCGATCGCCGAATCGGCCAATCCGCAGGTCAGTGACCAAGACCTGCGAGCCATCGAGGAGGGGGCCTGCCCGACTTGTGGTTCGTGTTCCGGAATGTTCACCGCGAACTCGATGAACTGCCTCACGGAGGCGTTGGGGCTGGCTTTGCCGGGCAATGGCACGCTGTTGGCGACACATAAAGACAGAGCCAAACTTTTCCGTAAAGCGGGCGCTTTGGCGGTGGAATTGACGCGCCGCTACTACACGGACGATGACGCCGCCGTCCTGCCCCGCTCCATCGCCACGTTCCCAGCGTTCGAGAACGCCATGACGCTGGACATTGCGATGGGTGGCTCGACGAACACGATTCTGCACATTTTGGCGATCGCCCGCGAAGCTGGAGTCGATTTCACACTGCATCACATTGAGGAACTGAGCCGCCGGGTGCCGTGCATTTGTAAGGTGGCGCCCAGCGGCACGGCGCTGATCCAAGACGTCCACCGGGCGGGCGGGATCCCAGCGATCCTCGGGGAATTGAACCGGGCGGGCCTGTTGAACACGAACGTCAACAACATTCATTCCCCGGATATGGATACGTGGCTGGCGCTGTGGGATGTGCGCTCCGGGCGGGCGCTCGCCGAGGCGGAAGACCTGTTCCGGGCGGCGCCGGGCAATCACTATTCGCCGCAGGGCCTGACCCAGGCGGAGCGCTACCCAGAACTTGATCTTGACCCGGCTAGTGGTGTGATTCGCGATGCGGCCCACGCCTACACGGCTGACGGCGGCCTGGCGGTGCTGCGCGGCAACCTGGCACCGGACGGCGCCGTGGTCAAGACAGCGGGCGTCGACCCGTCGATCTGGCATTTTGAGGGCCCAGCAGTGGTGTTCGAATCCCAGGACGCAGCGGTCGAGGGCATCTTGGATGGCCGGGTCAAGGCCGGCGATGTGGTGGTGATCCGCTACGAGGGGCCGTCGGGTGGGCCCGGCATGCAGGAGATGTTGTATCCGACCTCCTTCTTGAAGGGCCGTGGCCTCGGCAAACAGTGCGCTTTGATCACGGATGGACGGTTTTCCGGGGGCACGTCAGGCCTGTCGATTGGGCACATCTCCCCGGAGGCGGCAGCGGGTGGGTTGATCGCCTTGGTGCACGATGCCGACCGCATCGTTATCGACATCCCCTCCCGGACGCTGCAACTTGCGGTGGACGCCGAGGAACTAGCTGCTCGGCGCGATGCGCTGGAAGAAGGGCCGGGCTACCGGCCGGTTGGGCGGCATCGTCCAATCTCTCAGGCGCTCGCGACGTATGCCGCGTTGGCGTCCTCGGCTGACAAGGGGGCGGTGCGGGACTTGGCGCGTCTCCTCTCCCCTGCCGAACGCGCAGCGAGGCGCCAATGATGCGCGGCGAGGTGGCCACCGAGACGGACCGCACGGCGGCGGCGGCAGGAGGTCCAGCCATCGCCGTCAGAGGATTGGTCAAGCGTTACCGGCAGACGGTGGCGCTGGACAAGGTGAGCCTGGATTTTGCTGAAGGCCTGGTCCATGGCCTGTTCGGGCACAATGGTGCGGGCAAGACCACTTTGATGTCGATCATCACCGCTCAGGGCTTCGCCACTGCGGGCGAGGTTTCGGTCTACGGGATGCGGCCTTATGAAAATGCGGCCGCGTTGGAACGGATGTGTTTCATTCGTGAGGGTCAGGGCTATCCGAATGATGCCCACCCGAAGGACGCCTTCAAGATTGCGAAAATGTTCTATCCGAACTGGGACGACAAGTTGGCGGCGCACCTGATCGAGGCGCTCGCGATCCCGCTGAACGGGCGCGTGCGGCGGCTGTCGCGGGGCCAGAACTCGGCGGTCGGGGTGACTATAGGGCTGGCGGCGCGGGCTGACATCACGTTCTTTGACGAACCGTATCTGGGGTTGGATGCGATGGCTCGGCACATCTTCTATGAGGCCCTGGCTGCCTCTTACGCCCGCGATCCGCGGACTATTGTGCTGTCCAGCCACCTGATCGATGAGGTGGCGAACCTGGTCGCGAATGTGGTGGTGCTGGATCACGGCCGTCTCCTGATCGACGAGGGCCGCGCTGCGCTGTTGGGCCGGGCCACCCGGATCATTGGGCCTGGCCCAGCGGTCGAGGCGTTCGCGCAAAGCCATGAGGTGATCCACCGGGACACCTTGGGCCCGTATGCTGCGTTCACGGTGATGGGACCGTTGTTAGGGGCAGACCGGGCGGCGCTGGCCGCTGCGGGGCTGGCCAGCGAACCGGTGTCCTTGCAGCAACTGGTGATCCACTTGACGCGCCGGGCTGGCGCGCCGGGCGGGAGTCCGGCATGAACCGCCGCCCACGCACCCTCAAGGTAGTGCGTCTGCACCTGGCGAACCGGGCCACATATATCTGGGTGCCTCTGGCCGTGGTCGGCGCAACGTTCCTGATTTCACTCGCCATGTGGGGCGTGATCCTGTTGGGGTTTAGGGGCGAGCCCCTACCCAGTTCTGGCGGGTTCGGCGGTCTCCAGTTGATCCCCAGCTATTACTGCGTCACGTTGGGCATCCAAGCGATGATGTATACGTATCCATTCGCTATGGCAATGTCGTTGACCCGGCGCGAATATATCAACGGCACCATGCTGCTCGCCACACTGTTCGCGACTTGCCTTGCCACGCTCTACGCGGTGGGCCGCGCTATTGAAGATTTGACCAACGGCTATGGGGTCTGGCTCCGGTTTTTCCACCTGTCGGAGTGGATCGGCCACACCACCTGGTGGGAGCAGTGGCTGTTCCTGGCCGGATTGAATCTGATGCTGCTGATGGCTGGGTTCAGCGGCACTACCGTCTTTCGCCGCGGCGGCGCACTGCGCCTGGTGGTTGTGCTGACCTGCTGGATGTTTGGCGTGGTTGGCGCCAGCGCCCTGGTGACCCTTTGCGAATGGTGGCCGGCTGTGGGCACGTGGATGATGCAGCAAACCCCCGGCACGGGCGGCTTCATCATGCTGGTGATCGCCGCCGGCTTTGCCGTGGGCTCCTACTGGTCAATGCGCAAAACCGTCCCCTAAGCCTGGATCGCGAGGATCGGCGGGGCGGGGCGAAGCTGCGCTCAGCCTGGCTCCACCGCCGGCTCGGGCGGGATCGTGCTCCACCGCAGCCCTGCGGGACTGTGCGCGCTGGGCCGGCTCGCTCGGCAACCGGAGGAATTATTCAACCCCCAGGGGAATCTCAGCAGAATCTCGGCGCTCCAACTCAGCGCTCGAACTCTAAGCAACAATCTTTCGCAATCACGCAACTGGCGTCTTGTCCCGGCGCCCCACTCCCGATAAGGTGAGTCCCCGGCGGGTAAAAACAACCACCCCACGGTAGCGCAACGTTGAGGAGGTGTGAGAAAACAGCACTGCGTACAGTGGCGGACGTAGGCGGTTTAGATGCCTGCGCGCCAAGCAGTTCCCAGATTCGCCCCCGGGAGGCAAGGACGCCTTAGATGCATTCGATCCCAAGGTCAGCGAGGCTCTGGGAGCGAAGTTCGTCCCATGACCCATAACCCCTAAATGAGGCCAAGCATGAAAAACCGGAAGTCCAAGGAGTCCAGGCCCGAGGAGCCTGAGGAGCAAAGCGATGGCTCCACCCCCGAAGAACCCCCCAAGAAGAAGAAGAAGAAAGGCAAAGGCCGGGTCATCTTGATCTCGGTTGGCGCTGCGTTCATCTTGCTAGCCGGCGGCGGGGGAGGTGTCTACGCCACCCAGCACTCCAACCCGTCCTTCTGTAACGCCATCTGCCACACACCGATGGACCCCTATGTGGAGAGCTTCAAGGAGGGAACCTCCGTTAACCCACTTCAAACGGAACTGACCGCCCCCATCAGCGTGACACTCCACAAGGAAAGCGACCAGCAACTGGTCTGCGTCACCTGCCACAATGACGGCCTAGACGTGCAACTGCGCGAGGGTAAGAACTGGATTACGGGCGACTACGTTTATCCCTTCGCGGACAGGGTCCTCAAGGCAGGCGAGCCGAAACTGGAAGGGCAATGGAACGGAATAACCTTCTGCTTGCGTGAAGGGTGCCATGTCGAAGCTGAATCACTGGAAGAACTGAAGGTGGTGTTGGCTGATCAACACCGCAACCCACATGATTCACACAACGGCACTCTGGATTGCACCGTTTGCCACCAAACCCATCAACAGTCGGTGATGTGGTGCACCCAATGCCACGCGGATGCCGTGGTACCGGAGGGTTGGCTGACCTACACCGAGCAGCAGAAGCAGTTGAAGGAAGCCGAAGCTGAATGAGCCAAGACCGGGCGGTCCGAGCGCTGGCGGATGATCCGTCACCGCCGGGCCGCCCGGTCTTTTTGTCTGCTTTGGCGCATTGTTCTTGATCGACTCCTTCAAGGCTGGGAGCGATTGTCGGGAAAATCCATGACAACAGCAAGGAAAGAGACAGCAATGCGAAACCTAGAACAACAACCCAAACCAACTGAGATGCAACGCCGAGTCCGGGTAGACCGCAGAAGCTTCTTGAAGGGAGCGGCCCTGGTCGGGGGAGGCGTCGCGGCGACGGGACTCGCTGCCGCGTGCACGCCATCGAGCAGCGGCGATGAACCTACAACCGGCGGCGGCGGCGGCACTAGCGGGCCTAGCGAACAGGACCTCGGCGGCTCTATCGCCGTCATGCAACCCATCGCCGATTCGGAAATCAAGGAAACCATTGATGTTGAGATAGTCGTGATTGGCGGGGGTGTTGCCGGATCTGTGGCGGCTGCCACGGCCGCTGAGGCCGGCAAGAAGGTCGCCGTTCTGCAAAAGGCAGAGGTCGCAGTGGCCAACGGCGCGGGCGCCGCCGCCTGGAACTCGAAGGCGCAGCAAGAACTCGGTGATGAGTTCGACCCGTGGCAGGCCGTGACCGAGTGGAACCGCCAGGGCGAGAACCGCGCTGACCTGGACCTACTCAAGTCCTGGATCTACAATTCCGGTCCAACGATGGACTGGGCCATGGCCCTAACCAATGATGTTGAAGGGGTCGGTCCTGTCTTTGTCGGCCTGAATCACGGGATGGATTACCCAGATTTCTGGAACTTCGCCTATCCCACGGTACACATGTGGGCGGGCCAGATGGGCCCACTAGCCCAGTGGCTGCTGGACTATGCCGAAGACAAGGGCGCCACCGTCTACTACTCCACGCCGGCCGTCCAGATTGTGCGTGATGCCGACAACACCGGCCGCGTCAGCGGCGTGATCGGTAAGAACGAGGCCGGCGAGTACATCAAATTCAACGCCTCCGGTGCCGTGATCCTCGCGGCGGGCGACTACGGCAACAACCCTGTGCTGCGCGCCCAGTACCTGCCCTTCGCGGAGGGCTTGGCCTGCGCCTACATGCGCCCGGACATCAACAAGGGCGACGGGCAGTACATGGGCATCTATGTCGGCGGCAAGATGCAACTGTCGCCGCATTGCTCCAACATCCACTTCGACCCGCCGATCAACGTGCCGGACGTGCCCGGCTCGGGCATCCCTTGGCTGTTCGTCAACAAGCGGGGCCGGCGCTTCTGCAACGAGGATGTCCAATATGGCCAGCTCTGGGCCCAGGACATGAATCAGCCGGACCTGATGCACTACCAGATCTTCGACGACAACTTCCGCACCGATTGGGAAGATATGGGTTCCGGGATGATGAAGAAGGAGCCGCCTGTGCCCATTGTCGAGGGTGTCGATGCCGCCGTCGAAGCAGGTAACGCTTACAAGGCTGACACCATTGAGGAGCTCGCCGCCGCGATCAACGTGCCCGCCGACGCTCTCAAGGCGAGCGTGGATCGCTACAACGAGTTGTGCGACGCCGGGTACGATGACGACTACGGCAAGCAGGCCTCGCGCCTCAAGCCAGTCCGCCAGGGACCGTTCTATGCTGTGGCTCGCCAACCAGGGATTCTCTGCACCTTGAATGGCATCATCACGAACGGCAACTGCGAAGCCCTTGATGAGAACCACGAGGTCATTGAGGGTCTCTATGCGGTCGGAAACTGCCAGGGCAACTATTTCGGTGGCCTGGAGCATCAGATGATCATCCCGGGTATGAGTCTTGGCCGCGCCATGACCACCGGCCGGGTGGCTGGCCTGCTGGCCTCTGGCCAGCCAGTCGCCACTGGTCGCTGAACCTGAGGGGCACCGCCCCGTCTGCGGTTCCTCGGCGTCAACGCCACTGCGGTGCTTGGCGCCGGGCCCGCTTGCGGCGCGGCTTAGATCAAAGCCGGGAACAGTCCCGCCAGCCGCCCCGTGCCCAGCGTGCTGCCCCTGCCCTATCCGGTCTTCCAATCCAGCCCAGCGGCCGCCC
>JAITJY010000298.1 GCA_031278675.1 Bifidobacteriaceae bacterium | reverse complement strand
GGGCGGCCGGCGGGGCGGTCCGCTCCTGCTCGGCCAGGGCCGGGTCGACCGTGACGGCGAAGTTGACCTGGTGCCCGCTGGCCTCGCTCAGGGCCTCGGTCAGGGGTCCGCGCAGCTTGGTCTCGAGGTGGTCTTTGGTGTACGCGCTGGCCACCGCCAGCAGCACGGTCTCCCCCAGCAGGCCGACCGGCGACACCAGCGCGGTGTAGCCGAAGTCTGACCCGGTGATGCGCCCCGAGTTGACCAACGAGTCGACGGCGGCCGACCACACTTGCTTGATGTCGTCGGGAGGAGTCACAGCGAGATCCTTTCGCGCGAGGCCGGGTCCATCGGAGCGCCGCCCGGCCGACGTGGCGGGCAGCAGACTCATAGAGCGTAACGGCTCGGCGGGGCGCTGTCGCCGCCGGGCGCGTAAACGCAGGAGGGCTCCAGTATTACTGCCTGGCCCAACCCCGCCGACTCCGCGGCGGCCGGCGGGCGCCCGCGCCCCGTTTGACCAAGATGGCGGGCTGGGCATAGATTTTGTGGCGGCTATGCGATGAATCCCGCCCTCCATTTGGGCGCCCCCCTGCGTGGGCTCAGCGGTTCGGTCGCGGTTAATCAGGGCTGCACCCTTGGCGCAGGCGGGTCGGCCCAGGCGATGAGCGGCAGGGAGAAGTGGCGTGACGAAAAGGACTTATCAGCCGAACAACCGGCGCCGGGCGAAGACCCACGGGTTCCGCCTGCGCATGCGCACCCGGGCAGGCCGGGCGATCTTGGCGGCGCGGCGGCGCAAGGGCCGGCGCCGGCTGGCTGTCTAGGCCTCGGCGCAGGTGCTGAGCCGAGAGCACAGAATGCGGCGGTCAGCCGAATTCGCCGCCACCCTGGCCAAGGGCCGCCGGGCGCGGGCCGGGACGGCCGTGGTGTACGCGGCGCCGGCGCCGGAGCAGAGTTGGAAAGCGGGTTTCATCGTGTCGAAGCAGGTCGGCAACGCGGTCGCGCGGAACCGCGTGACGCGCCGCCTGCGCGCCATCGCGGCCGCCCAGGTGCCCGGCCTGGCCCCGGGCCAAAATGTGGTGGTGCGCGCGCTGAGGGGGACGGCATCGTGCAATTACAACGAGTTGTCCGATGCCGTCCGCGCGGCCCTGGCGAAGGCCGTCCGGTGACCTGCGCGCGAACGGCCCAGGCTTGGCGGCGGCTGCCGGGCGAGGCGGCGGCGCTGGTGGTGCGCGGCTACCAGAAGGCCGTCTCGCCGCTGCTGGCCCCCCGCTGCCGGTTCTATCCCTCCTGCTCAAGCTACGCGGTGGTGGCGTTGCGGCGGCACGGGCTGGTCAACGGCGCGGCCCTCAGCATTTGGCGGCTGGCGCGCTGCCAGCCGTTTCACCCCGGCGGCGTGGAGCATGTCCCGCCGAAAGGATCGTGGCGCTCCCCGGGCAGCCGCGCGGGCGGACCTGGCGCCGGCAGGAAGGTGAGGCATGGATTGGCTTGACCCGGTTCTGAGACCAATCATGTGGGTGGTGGCGTGGATCATGTACTTGGTCCACGAGGGAGCGGTTCTGCTTGGGCTGCCGGAGGGCCTGTCCTGGGTCTTGTCGATCGTGGTGTTGGTGGTGATCATGCGCGTGATCATGATCCCGCTGTTCGTCAAACAGATCAGATCGTCGCGCGGCATGCAATTGCTGCAACCGGAACTGCAAAAGATCCAGAAGCGCTACAAGGGCAAGACGGACCCGGTCTCGCGCCGCCGCATGCAAGAGGAGACGATGGCGCTCTACCGCAAGAACGGGTCTAACCCGATGAGCGGGTGCTGGCCGGTGCTGGCGCAGTCGCCGCTGTTCTTCGCGCTGTTCAGGGTGCTGTATTTGTTGAGCCAACTGGCCCAGGGGACCTACGCCAAGGGCGACTCGATCGGGCCGATCACCCAGGATGTGGCGCTCAGAATCCAGGAGACCAAGCTGCTCGGGGCGCCGCTCTCGGCGACGTTCCTGGATCAGAAGACCTGGGCTGGCGCCGGGGCCGGCCCGGTCCGGGTAGTGACGGTGATCCTCATCATACTGATGTCCGTCACAACCTTCACCACCCAGCGTCAACTCACAATGAAGAACATGCCCGCGTCCGCCCAGGACAACCCCATGTTCCGCACCCAGAAGATGATGATGTACGCCATGCCGGGCATTTTCGCGGTCACCGGCGTCAACTACCCGATCGGCGTGCTGATCTACTGGCTGACCACGAACCTGTGGTCGATGGGCCAGCAGTTCTTCGTCATCAGGAACATGCCCGCGCCCGGCTCCGAGGCCGAGCGGCGCATGAACGACCGCAAGGCCCGCAGGCGCGAACGCAAGGGGTTGCCGCCGCCGGAGGACGCTTCCGCCAAGGGCAAGGACGATGCCGTCCAGGCGGCCGGGGAGGGCGCCCCCAAGCGCGTCCAGCCCAAGCGGACAACCCGCGCCCAGCGGCGCTCGGGGCCGCTGCAGGCGGCCAATCCGTCGCCCAGTCCGGCCGGGCCGCGCCGCGAGCTCGAGCCAGGGGACTCGGCGCCCGACCAAGCGGCCGCCGCCGCCAACGCCGAAGGCGCCGCGGCCGGGGCCGCTGCGGGCGGGCGCGCTGGAGACAAGTCCAGCCGGTCGAAGTCGGGTGGTGCTGGGTCGAAGTCGGGT
>JAITJY010000260.1 GCA_031278675.1 Bifidobacteriaceae bacterium | reverse complement strand
TGTGCTCTTCCGATCTCGCACCCGCCCCGCTCTCCTGGCCACCACGCCACCCGCGAACGCTTCGCAAGCGAAAACACAAATGACTACCGCAAAACGGAAGCCCAGACCCGCCCCGCTCTCCTGGCCACCACGCCACCCGCGAACGCTTCGCAAGCGAAAACACAAATGACTACCGCAAAACGGAGGCCCAGACCCGCCAGGCCCGCACCCGCCCCGCTCTCCTGGCCGTCAAGACCGAGCCCGGCCACTTCAACTCGCTGACCAGGGACTACGCCCGCCCACCACAACACCCAGCCGGGTCGGCGCGCCAGCGCGCAACCAAGCCCATCGAAGCGCTCAAGACCACCGACACCCAGGGTGTCACTTACGCGGCAGAAGTCAGGTGTAACGCACGCCGCCGCCGGGGTTTGGCTGTTTGGGGGACCGGTTTGGGCAGTTTGTGCACTGTGGGGTTGCTGGTGCGTCCCTGGTCGGCGGCGTTGTCCCAGGTCACAGCGTTGGCTCTAGAACGGTGGGTCGCCGGGAAGTGATGAAACTGCCCAAACCGCCCCTTTGCGGTGCGTTGAGCGCGCCGCCGCCGACACTGTCCGGCCCGGTCGCCCGAGTTCCGCTTGCGTCGGCCTTGTCGCCCGAGTTCTGCTTCCGTCGTCCCGGCGGCCCGAGTTCTGCTTGCGCTGGCCCGGCGGCCCGAGTTCTGCTTCCGCTGGCCTTGACGAGTACTTCCAGAGGCGGCGGTCGGGCGTGTAGCGCTCGATGGCGCCGGGGTTTGGCTGTTTGGGGGACCGGTTTGGGCAGTTTGTGTACGGTGGGGTTGCTGGTGCGTCCCTGGTCGGTGGCGTTGTCCCAGGTCACAGCGTTGCCTCTAGAGCGGTGGGTTGTCGGGAAGTGATGAAACTGCCCAAACCGCCCCTTTTGGGGTGCGTTGAGCGCGCCGCCGCCGACACTGCCCGGCCTGGTCGCCCGAGTTCTGCTTGCGCCGGCCTTGTCGCCCGAGTTCTGCTTCCGCTGGCCCGGCCGCTCGAGTTTCGTTGGCGCCGGCCATGACGAGTACTTCCAGAAGCGGCGGCTGGGCGTGTAGCGCTCGATGGCGCCGGGGTTTGGCTGTTTGGGGGACCGGTTTGGGCAGTTTGTGCACGGTGGGGTTGGTGGTGCGTCCCTGGTCGGTGGCGTTGTCCCAGGTCACAGCGTTGGCTCTAGAGCGGTGGGTTGTCGGGAAGTGATGAAACTGCCCAAACCGCCCCTTTTGGGGTGCGTTGAGCGCGCCGCCGCCGACACTGCCCGGCCTCGCGGCCCGAGTTCTGCTTGCGCCAGCCTTGGCGAGTACTGCCAGAAGCGGCGGCTGGGCGCGTAGCGCACGATGGCGACGGGGGCTTGCCGTTTGGGGGAGCAGTTTGGGGCCGGTCAGCTAAGCGGTTTGGGGTCGGTCAGCTAAGTGGTTTGGGGTCGGTCAGCTAAGTGGTTTGGAGCCGGTTAGCTGAGTGGTTTGGGGCGGGCTGGGGTGGGTTTTGGGGCCGGTCAGCCCAGGTTTTTGGGGGTGCTTTGTGCCGGGGCGCGGCGCCCGTGCGGCCTGCTGGTAACAGAGATTTATCTAGCGGACAGCGAGGGACCTAAGTCCCTGCGGTGGGTATTTGCCACCAAGATTCGCTTTCTGCGAACAAAGGAGAGGCTGGTTGACCTGGGGCGTTGTACAGTGTGATGACTGTCACAGCAAATTCGGTTGGCTCTGGCTGGACTAGGTAGAAATATCGATTTACACTGGAAGTACCCCAGGGCGCTGAGTAGAAACACTAATCGTAGAAGGTGCTCTAATGAACGGGACCACACAACTCAAACGGCGGCGACGAGCGCTGGGCGCCTCGATCGCGGGCATCATCGCCGTGGTCGAGTTGGCCGCCGGCCCCGCCCTGGCCAACCCCGTAACCCAAACCACCGCCGACCTTCTCAGCCCCATGGTGACCGCAGCAGCCGCCGCCACCGACGATGCCGCCGCCACCGCCACCAACACCAGCGCCGCAAGCGCCTCCGTCCCGGAGGGATTGGCGGCCTCGGCCGTCGCCGCCAGATCAGCCGCCGCCACCGCCACCAACACCAGCGGTGGCGACGGCACTGGCAGCGGTGATGCCGCCGGGATTGGCACCGGGACTGAGGGCGGCGCCGGGGGGCGGACCGGGGGACGGGCTGACATCAACAGCGCGCAGAGCGGGGACACAGCGGGCGGATCGGACGGGGGACAGGCCAGCCCGTTAGATGGGACGCCGGGTGGCGATCCTGGAGGGACGCAGTTGGACCAGTCGGACGGAGCGCGGTCAGAGCCGGGTGGTGAGGGACCCGGTGAGACCTCAGACCAGGCGGAACTCGCACCACAGGAGACACCAGGACAGCAAACCACCGGCGGGATGGCGCCACAAGCAGTCACGGCGATGGCGGTCAACAGCCGAGCCACCGCGATAGCGGCCTATAAGACGATCAAGGCGGCCTCGCAAGTGCCGTCGGGTTGGACAGGATCGGTCAGCGGCTGCAAAGTCGGCTCAACCTCGGCGGCCAGCCGCACAGCCACCTTCACAGCAATCAACACATACCGGGCCATGGCGGGGCTATCACCAGTCAAAGAAGACACCGCCCTATCGAACCGGGCACAATACGCAGCGCTGATAGTCCAAGCCAACCAGTTGGTCACCCACTACCCCTCATCCAGATCAGCCTGCTACACAACAACCGGAGCAGCCGAATCGGCGCGAGCCAACCTAGCGGTCGGCAGCCAGGGAGCCAGCACAATCGACGGCTACATGGCAGACGCGAGCGACGAATCAAACCGGTCAACGGTAGGCCATCGCCGCTGGTTGCTGAGGCCGCAAACGGCAACCATGGGCACGGCATCGACCATCAACGGAAACGCCACAACCGTGGCCGGCGGACCAACCAATGCGTCCGCAAAAAACCCGGCACTCATCCCGTGGCCATCCGCAGGCTACTTCCCGTGGCAGTGGACCTCACCATCGATGAGCTGGTCGGTGTCCGCCTCGGGGGCAGACTTCTCGGCGGCGAAAGTCAAGGTCACAAAGGACGGCAAGGCGGTCAAAACGACAGCCTACCCGGTGGATACGGCGGGCGGGATCGAATCGCTGGTCTGGAAGATGCCGGACGTGACCCAACCGGCGCCTGGGGCAGTGGACACCTACAAGGTCGCGGTCAGTGGGGTGCTTGGGGCGCAAGCCGGATCATTCACATATGAAGTCAACCTGTTCTGGGTGCCTGAGGTGAAAATCAACACGGAACTCAACATTGACGTGGGCCCAACCGGAGACAAACTCGCAGTGGGCCGGAGCGTAATGTCGGCTGGAACTGGGGTGTCGCCATCGGACGCCAAGGTGACCAGGCAATGGACGGCGAACGGGGCAGACATCGCGGGCGCCACCGGGGCGGTGCTGCGCCTGACGGCAAACCTCGAATGCTTACCGATCGGGATCAGATTGACCGCGAGCTACCCCGAGGCGGCCACGGTGACGCGGAGCTGGAACAACGTCCTCCCGTGGGAAGGGTGCCCGGCGCCCAGCGGGCTAAACTTGCCTTCGGCGGGCACGGTCAACTCGCCGTTCTCGTCGATCGCACTGTTCCCTGATGCCAACGGGAATGGGCTCGGCGAAGTGGCGGCGGTGGACCAGACCGGGAAACTGGTCATGTATCCGCTGACCAGCGCCACCAAATTGGGCATTCCTGGGAAAATGGGTCAGGGCTTCGGGACCCACACACTGTATTCACCGGGGGATTGGACCGGCGATGGGAAACCTGACCTTCTGACCGTCCGGGCGGACTACACCATGTGGCTCTACCAGGGCAAAGGCTCTGGGGCCATTGCGAGCGGCCAACAGATTGGACACGGTTGGGGCGGGTACCAACTCATGCCTTGCGGTGATCTGAACGGCGACAGCCGTCCGGATCTGCTCGCCGTGGACCGGGACGGCCTGCTCTGGGTTTACCCGAACAACGGCAACGGCGCCTTCGGGAGACGGTTCCAGGTGGGGCACGGTTGGAAAGGCCTGAAGTTGTATGCCGCCGGCGATGCCGACCGCAACGGCACCAACGACATCTTCATGATCAACCCGGCCGGTGTCTTGTATTTCTACGCCGGCAAAGGCAACGGCGGTTTCCGCCCCGCGAAGCAGGTGGGCCACGGTTGGTGCGGGCTCGAACTGTTCGCCGGCGCTGATCTGACCGGTGATGGCCTAGCCGACATCCTGAGCCGCACCGCCGAGGGCAAGCTCAATCTTTATCCCGGCAAGGGTGGCGGCGCTTTCTTCAAGCCGGTCGAGTTGGGCCGGGGTTGGTGAAGGCGCAGTTCAGCGCGCTGGCGGAGCCAGCGGGATGGTGAAGCTGGTGGTGGTCCCCCGCCCGAGTTCACTCACAATCTCGAACTGACCCCCGTGCGTCGCCACCGTGTGCCGCACAATTCTGAGCCCCAGCCCCAGGCCGCCGTGCCGCGAGCCGACCGCGATCGGCAGCGGATGGTGCTCCCCCTCGGGCCCAGGTCCGGGACCGTCTTGCCCCAGGCCAGCCCCAGCGCCGATGCCGTTTGGTCCAGCCCCAGCGCCGATGCCGCTTGGCCCAGCCCCGGCCCCAACTCCGGCCCCAGCCCCGGCCCCAGCCCCGATGCCGGCCGGCCCAACCCCGGCCCCAGCCCCGATGCCGGCTGGCCCAGCCCCGGCCCCAGCGCCGATGCCGTTTGGCCCGGCCGCAGCCCCAGCCCCGGCCCCAGCGCCGATGCCGCCCGCATCAGCCCCGCTGCCGTTCGGCTCAGCCCCAACTCCGGCCCCAGCGCCGGTGCCGCCCGGCCCAACCCCAAGCTCAAGCCCGGCGTGAGGGGTGGTGGTGCTGGGGGATGAGGCGGCGGCATCGTACGGGGGGGTGGGACTGCCGGGCGCGGCGCGGAAGATGTTCTCGATCTGGGCTTGGGTCATGCCCTCGCCATTGTCGGTGACGGAAACGCGGGCAAAGCCCTCCTCCTTGGTGATGGCGATGGTGATGGTGCCGTTCTCGGTGTGGCGGGCGGCGTTGGAAATGAGGTTCAACAAGGCGCGGTTGAGGCGGTTCGGATCGCCCATCACCACGGGGTGCGCGCCCCCGGGGGCAAGCCGCAGTTGATTGCCGCTGGACCCAAACAGCAGTGCGCATTCAGCCAGCGTGTTCTGCACAACTTGGGTCAAAGAAATGCGGCTAATGTTCAGGGCAAGGCGCCCCTCATTGATCCGGTTGATGTCAAGAAGCTGGGTGACCATGCCAGACAGCGACGTGGACTGGCGCAAAATGGTGGCCATGTCGTTGCGGACCCGGTCGAATTCGCCGCCGCGATAAGGGATGGCGTCGAGGACTCGGGCGGCTTCCTGAGCGTGGGAGGACATGATCGCGACGGGTGTCTTCAGTTCGTGAGCCACCAAAGCGAGGAACGCATCCTTGTTGCGCGCGGCGTCACGCAGAGCCTGATTGGAACGGTTCAATTGGTCGGCGGTTCGGACGTAATGGTAATAGACCACTTGAACGGAGAGCGAGATCACCACTGCGGCGCACATGAACCCGATCGGTTGAGCTATTTCCAGGCCGCGGTGGTCTGGGGCGGGAGTCACCGAGGCCGGATTGAACAGCGCCAGCCACAGGCAGTAGGAGAACACGGCGAACTCAAGCAGGATCACCGCAGCGAACCGCCAGCCTTGCATCATGAATGAGGTCAGGGCCATACCTGTCAGGAAGTAGTACGGCATCACCCCCTGGGCACCGCCGGATGTGAAGAATCCAACCGGGAACAGCACCAGGAACACCAGCACTATCAGCCCAAAATACGGTCCTTGGAACCGGAGGGTCGATTCGATATAGACCACCGCGATCAGCACGATGATCGGGATGATGAGGTTGATCACCACCGGGATTGGCCCCAGCGACAGAGCCCCATTCGTGGTTGACATCACGAGGCAGCACACCGCCACCACTCCTGCCAGGGACCGGATCGGCACCGCGAGGGTGGGGTCCCATTTGGGGCGGGCAATCATGATCTGGCGCAGCGCGCCGCGCGGCTTGTCCTGGTCCGGCTCGGCGGGATTCAAGGGCGTGACGATGCTTGGTGGCCTGGTGGGACTCGAGTGTTTGGCGTGGGCCGAGTGCTTGGCGTGAGCCGACGGCCTGGCGGCACTCGCTGGCTTGGCGTTGGGCGTCATACCCTCTAGTTTGACGCCGAGCATCTATCTGCGCCACCGCGCCGCCGCGCCACCGTGTGTTAAAGGACTGTTTGCCGAATCGCCCGATGCCGCCCCAGAAAGTCGCGGTGCGTGTCGCCGGGGGCGGTGCGCTGGCGACGCCCCTTGGCCGATGCCGCGCGGTCGCTGCCCCGAAAAGTTGCGGCGTGGGCTGCAGGGGCGGTGCGCTGGCGGCACGCCATGGCTGATGCCGCGCGGTCGCCGCCCCAGAAAGTTGCGGTGCGTGTCGCCGGGGGCGGTGCGCTGGCGGCACGCCATCGTCGCTGCTGTGCCGCTGCGGGGCTATAAGGTTGCGGCGGGCTGCGGCGGCTAGTGCCGGCCGCAGGTTCAACCCGGCCGGTTCACCTGCGAATCGGTGCCGGGCGGGCCGCGCGCGCCGGTGGTTTCGCTGCTTTTATGGGGAATTGCTCCGGTTACTGATCGTTTACTCAGGGGGTGGACCTTGTGTGCGAGGGCCAACAGGCCTTAGCGTTTTATTTAGCACCGCACAAAGCGGTGACGACAGCGTTTCCCAGGCCGGTCCAATGACCGGCCAAAGGCCTCCCCAAGATGCCCTCAACCGAGACGCTGAGCGGAAGGGCCGGCCCAGGGCCGGGACGGCCTAACGGAATGGAGGGCTAACGCCATGTTGGAGCGGCTGACGCGGCCGGACGGCCGCGCGGCTGGCTTTTCGCTGGTCGAATTGCTGATTGTGGTCATCGTCATGGGAGTCTTGGCGGCTATTGCGATCCCGCTGTTTATTCAGCAACGGGCCAAAGCGCATGATGCGGCGGCGCAATCGGATCTGAGGTACATCGCTGGTGAGGTGTCCGCGTTTTGGACTGAGTTCGGGGAGGGCCGGGTTGACTTGACTCTTCAGACCGCTCCTGCCCAGTACACCATTGAGGGGTTTGATGCGTCTGATGTGTCGGTCTGGGTGGTGCACAGCCGGGCGACTAAGGACATTGACCATGCTGCCGCCGTGGTGAGCGGGGGCGCGGGCACCATGACGGAGACCAAT
>JAITJY010000224.1 GCA_031278675.1 Bifidobacteriaceae bacterium | reverse complement strand
GCGCGCCGCCGACATCCTCGCCTACTTCGAGCGTCCCCACACCTCCAACAGCCCAACCGAAGCCATCAACGGCCGGATCGAAAACCTCCAAGGCAACGCCCTCGGGTTCCGCAACATCGCCAACTACATCGCCCGGGCGCTCCTCGACACCGGCGGATTCAGACCACGCATGCAGCCCCTCCTCCAATGACCACTACACCCTCAATTGCGAAGAGCCCGAATTGTCGTCTACCAGATTCTTGGGACCGTTGTTTAGGGGTTTCTGCCAAGGGGATGGGTCCACCCGCCGGAACGTTGCGCACAACGTGCTGACCTGCGCAGACGAATTACTTTCGCGTTAGCCAACTCAGGTCAACGCCGCAGCGCAGCAAGGAGACCAATTTGCCGTAGATTGGATATGTGCCGTTGGATGACTGCGACAGGCCCGACGAGCAGAAAATAGCGGAACGGTGGGTGCGGGCGCATCCCGGCGCAGTGCGGCTTGCCGAGCAGGTCGGCCGCATGGCCGTTCTGGAAGTCAACAAGCGCCAGCAGTCAAACGACGGCTCGCAAAGCAGCGGCCCGTCGCGTGTCCTCCCATGAGAGGCCGGGGCGGCCAAAATGCCCGAACGATGCCGTGGCACGGTAGATTGGCCGCAGCAAGTCAAGGGCAGCGACAATAGCTCCGGGCCTGAGGTCAAATACTTCGCCAATCGCGTCAGCGATAGCCGTATCTGCGATCTGGCCTGTGCCGAAGGTGTCAACGGCCAGGCTGACTGGGTGCGCTGCCCCGATCGCGTAGGCAACTTGGACCTCACAACGCCTGGCTAATCCAGCGGCCACAACGTTCTTTGCCGCCCATCTGGCTGCGTAGGCGGCAGAGCGGTCAACTTTCGAAGGATCTTTCCCTGAGAATGCGCCGCCGCCGTGGCGTGCCATTCCGCCGTAGGTATCGACAATAATCTTCCGACCGGTCAGGCCGGTATCCGCGGCCGGTCCGCCCACCACAAAACTGCCAGACGGGTTGATCAACACGCGTCTCGGTGGCGTTAGGCCCTCGCGTTGGACTACTGGCCCTATGACATGCTCACCCAACTCCCGCGCCAGAGTCTTCTCGTCCACGCCCGGCACATGCTGCGCCGAGATCACAACGGTCTCTAAGCTGACGGGCACACCGCCTTCATAAGCCACCGTTACCTGCGTCTTTCCGTCGGGCCGCAGGTATCCCAGTTCGCCACTCAGGCGCACGTCCTCCAACCGCTCTGCAAGTCGATGGGCCAGGTGGATCGGGAGCGGCATCAACTCCGGGGTCTCGTCTACGGCATAACCGAACATCATGCCCTGGTCACCCGCCCCTTGCGATTCCCAGTCGTCTGCCGCTGACCCGTCACGTGCCTCAAAAGACTGGTCAACTCCAGCAGCGATCTCTCCGCTCTGACCTTCAATTAGTACGGCCACAGCGCAACTCGCTCCGTCGATCCCTGCCTCCGCCGAATCGTAGCCAAGGCCCAACAGAACCTCCCGGGCAATATCAGCCACAGGCGCATAGGCTTCGGTGGTGACTTCGCCGGCCACCACTACTTGTCCGTGGGATATCAGGGTTTCAACTGCCACGCGCGCGCGGGGGTCTTGATCGATTAACCGGTCCAACACCGCATCGGAGATCTGATCGCAGAGTTTGTCGGGATGCCCGCCGGTAACTGATTCGGATGTGAAGAGTTTTCGCTGTGCCACGACGGACAACTCTAGACGTATCCGCAGCAGCGTGCCTCCATATCCTTTACCGAACGGCGCGTAATGCCCGGTGTGAGGCGGGGCTACCGGCTGCGGTATGAGCACGGCTCGGCCCGCTACTCGGATGCTCCGATCGGCTCAAACCCGGCCGCTGGAACAATTGTGCTCGCCTGGACTGCGCGGCACTAACACAGGAGTGATCAGATATGTGAGAGGATCAAACAGACGGACCGCCTTCAGTCACCAGATACAACGTCAAAGCTCACGTAAACATTTCTGCTGATCCCGAAGGCGCTTCCCGCCAAGAACGCCGCAGCAGGCGGCAAGAGGCAAGAATCAGCGAACTGAGGAGCAAGATGTTAGAGCAGGGGTCCAGCGGCACCGTGGTGTGTCATAGTGTCCAAATGACGTGCGGAAGCGCCGGGCTTTGTGGGAGCGGATCGTGAGTGCTGCGGTTGTACCAGGCACGGTTATGACGCCGTCGCTGGAAGGTCTGGATTTTGTCCCGAATAGCTACGCGGTGCGTGATTTGGGGTTGGCTGGAGTTGGGCGGCGTCAGATCACCCTGGCCGAGCAGCAGATGCCGGGCCTCATGGCGTTGCGGGCTGAGTTTAGGAGCATGCGGCCTTTGGCGGGGGCGCGCATCAGTGGTTCGTTGCACATGACGGTACAGACTGCGGTGCTGATTGAGACCTTGACGGAGTTGGGTGCGCAGGTGCGGTGGGCATCGTGCAATATCTTCTCGACGCAAGACGAAGCGGCTGCGGCGGTGGCAGAACGGGGCGACGCTGCGGTGTTTGCCTGGAAGGGAGAGTCGCTCGAGGAATATTGGTGGTGTACGTTTCAGGCATTGTCGTGGCCGGAGGCAGGCCCCGATCTCGTGGTGGACGATGGCGCCGACGCATCAACGCTGTTATTAGCTGGCGCCCAGTATGAACGTTTAGGACAGGCTGCACCAGCTTTCAGGGAGTTGAGTGGCACAGTTGAGGGTCGGGTAGTTCAGGACCTGTTACGCCAGGTTGGAGCCGAACAGGGCGCGTGGACGCGGCTGGGCGAGCATCTCAGGGGCGCGAGCGAGGAAGATCGGAAGAGCACA
>JAITJY010000084.1 GCA_031278675.1 Bifidobacteriaceae bacterium | reverse complement strand
GACAGCCGTTTGGAGCGGGCGGTGCGGATGAAACCGTCGCCCAGCACGGACATGGTCTCCGCCCGCACAATTCGGGCCATCGACGCCGCCGTGCCCAGCGCCAGGGCCGTGACCGGGAGAACATAGGAGGCCGCCGTCTGGTGACCGGCCACCGGCAAAATGTGCCACTGCACGGCGAAGAAGTAGACCAGAATGACGGCCAGCAGGAATCCGGGCACGGACCCCAGCAGGATAGTGGTCGACGCGAACGCGACCTGAGCGGCCGGCCGGCGCCCGCCCCGGGTCATGACCGCGACGACCATGCCGAGCGGGACCGCGATCGCCATTGTCACGGCGAACCCGATGAACGCCAGCTCGAGTGTGGCGGGCAGCCGCACGGCGACGATGTCCGAGACCGGCAGGCCGCTGGCGATCGAGACGCCGAAGTCGCCGGTCAGGGTTTTTCGAAGGTAGCTGAAATACTGCAAGATCAAGGGGTCGTCCAGACCGAGGGCGGCGCGGCGCGCGTCAATTGTCTCCTGCGGTGTGGCCGGTCCCATCGAGGCCCGCACCGGGTCGCCCGGGATCAGGTGGATGAGCAAGAAAGACGCGGTGATCAGGAGCCACAACGAAACCAGCAGCCGGGCGATGCGGCGGACAAACAAGTCCGGCCAGGACCCAGCCCAAGACCTTTTGGCCGGTTCCGGTTCGAGTTCCGATTCGAATTCCGGTTCCGGCTCCGTCTCCGGCTGGGCCTGGCCGCCTAAGGTGCTCAGCGCCCGGCCCGGGCGCCCCGGCGAAGGGGGCACATGATCACCCATGACGTCTGCTTCGAACTCCCAAACCTTGACTTGCGCTCAGCTAGCCGGTGACTCGGACGGTGTACGGGTCGTGCCAGCCGCCCTCCAAGGTCACCCCGTTCGCGAAGGTCAGAGTCGGCACCTTGACCAGCGGCAGGAAATCGAGGTTCTTGATGAGCGCCTCGTCCGCCTTGAGCCAAGCTTCGCAGCCTTCCGAACTCGGTAGCGCTGCGGCCTCGGCGGCGTACTTGAGGAAATCCTGGTTGGTGTTGGACGTGATCGAGGGTCCGCCGTTGACGATCGACTCGCCACCAAGCAGCGGCGCCATCTGGGCGGGGTTATAAACCCCGATGCCCAAAGCCGCGATGTCCCAGTCGCCCGAGACGAAGGTGGCGTTCGGGTCGGTGGTCGCGCGCGTCTCCACCTCCACGCCAATCTCCTTGAGCTGGGACTGCGCCAGCTCCACAGTCGCTTCGGCGGTGGGCGCCGTCGGCCTGAAGGCGATCACCAGCGACCGCGGCGGGCCGTCCTTTTGGCGTGTGCCGTCATCGCCGGCCAGCCAACCGGCCTGGTCGAGCAGAGATTTGGCCTTCTCGACATCGAAGGCCGGCAGGTTGCCGCTGACTGTGTCGCCGGGGCAGACGTTGTTGCCCGTGTAGTCATTCAGGTTAGTTGGCGGCTGGCCCGCGCCGGCGGTTAGAACCGCCCCCATCTCCGTCAGGTTCATAGCGCTGAAGAGGGCTTCCCGGACCAGTTTGTCCTGGCCGGCGTGGCCCTCAAGCTGGTTCATGAAAATGAACGCCTGCGAGTACTCGGCATAGGACGTCAGACCGGCATCCATCAGCCGCGAGATGTCTGCGCCGGTGATCCCGGCTAGGTTCACCTCGCCCTCGAGCAGCAAGTTGGCCGAGGTTGTCTCATTGGTCACCACACGAGCCGTGACGGTCTTCGGGACGCCCGCGGTCTGCGGGGTCCAATCCCCGGCCCCGCCGACGTAGTCTTCGCGCAGCGTCATCGTGTAATGATCGCCGGGCACTATCTCGGTCATTGTGTACGGCCCGGTTGACAGCGAGCCTTGGTCGAGCAGCGACTGATCCTCCAAGCCGGCTCGGCAGACAATCGGCAAGAGGCCAATGTTGGTGACCAGGAACGGGTCGGGCGCGCCGCTGGTGACCTCGACGGTGCGGGCCGCGTCATCGGCCTGGACCGTTGTGCCGGCCTGGACCAGCAGGCCGAGGCGGGTCGACCCGTTGTCCGGGTTTCCCACCCACTCGATTGCCGCCCCGACATCAGAGGCGGTTAGCGGCGTGCCGTCGGAGCAGGTCAGGCCCTCGCGCAGGGTGAATGTGGCGCTGGTCGTAGATGGGTTGACCCAACTCTCGGCCAGTTGCGGCAGCAGCTGGCCCTCCGGGGTCGCCTCAATCAGCCGGCCGTAGATGTGCAGAGACAACTCGTAGCCCTCGCCGATAGTGGTCAAATACGGGTTCAACGTGCCGGGGTCGCCCGTCAGCACATAGGTCAGGGCGCCGCCGCCGGCTGATCCCCCGGTCGGCTCGGCTGTGCCGTCCCCCGGTTCGCTTGACCCGGCGCAGGCCGTCAGGGGCACTATCGCCAAGGCGGCTGCCCAACTAAGGTACTTGACACGCTTCTTCACTGGAACCTCCGTTTTTCTTGGGCGCCTTTGCGCGCCTTTTACTGGTCGTCTTTGCCCCATAGACAATGCATCCTAACGTCCGTTCTTTGCAAGCGGGTTTCGATGGGCTCCCGACCGGGCCGAGTCGCCTTCGAGTACTCGAATGTCGGCTTCGCCCCGACCGGCCGATTTGACCTCCAGCCCAACCCGTCCGCCCT
>JAITJY010000147.1 GCA_031278675.1 Bifidobacteriaceae bacterium | reverse complement strand
TGCGCCACGCCGTTGGCATCCACATAAACGCCACCGCCCCTACGCGCGGACACAAAATAGGCGCCTGCTGCGATGGGAGACTCCCAGCGGACAAATTCGGCATCCGGGGAACTTGACGGGCTGGGCGAGCCCAGGGTGACAGACTCTCCGCCGTCGGACACGACGGCAGGTGCGGCTAGCGGCGGAAGCTCGCCATCGACCATCGCCGCGCCCTTTGGCCAGGACCGGCGCGGGAGGACTACCCGGATGAACTTGGCGACATCCTGGGACTCGAGGAACACAGCCACCACTTGGTCCTCCGAGACCCGCACGGCGCCGTCGTCGCCTGCTCGTGCCCAGCCTGTCGGGGTCCGATTGAACTTGGACCGTCCATCAGGGGACACGACGCTGCCTTCAGGCAGCGCCGCCACCAAAGCGCGCAGCTCGGCATCGGAACGGAACTCCGGCTGTATCAAGTCCACCTCGCCCCAGGCGGCCAGCGCCGCCTCGGGGGACGTGTCCGACCAATCCCACACCAGATTGAACGCCCGGTCGCGCAGCCTGGCGTGTGTCACAGCATCCAAGGGCAGACCGCCTGAAGACTCGTGCGGGGCGCCGTCTTGGCTGGGCAACACAACGAGACTGCCCATTCGGTCCGAAGGGACAAGCGGCGCCGACCACGTGCCGTTCTCCTTCGTGTGGCACAGCCGCGCAGCAGAATCGAAGATCCTTGTCCCATCCGGCAAGGCGGAAGCGAGCGCCTGGCACGCCCGGGACGAGTTGTAGCGGGCGTAGAAACTCCGGGCAGTGGGGCCGGGCATCGAATCCACCTCGTTGATCTGTGTGCCGTTGACCAACACCGAAGGGACAGGTTCGGGGTCGATGGCCCAAAAGCCCCGCCCGTCTCCTTTCGGGACCAGCACGCGCCCAATTCGGCCTTGCGCGTCCAGCAGGCCGAGAGACGCCCGGGGCGAGGTCCGCAGCAGCTTGTACGTCTCAGCCCTGGTCAGCGCCAACGCCGCGAACTGACCTGGGCGTGGCAACGTTATACCTGTCAACTCGTGTCTGTTGACAGCACTCACCAGCGCCTCGCCGGACGCAAGTCCCACCCCGCTGCTCAAGTCCTCGGACACGGTAAGAACCTCCTTACGGGACTCGAAGTCCCGCTCCTCCACCTTGAGGCGCGCCATCGGCCTTCCTGAGCGCCTCGCGGAACGCCTCGTTCCCGCTGAACTGTCCCCCCAACGCTGCCTGGACCTCATGGCGGGCGGTGCTTTCATCAACCCCGAACCGACGCATCGTGTAGAGCGCGGCGACAGTCGGCGTGCGGCTTTGGGCATAGACGCAGTGCAGAAGCACCCGATGGCCGTCGTCGCGTAGCTGGCTGATCGCGCGGACCGTGTCCTCAAGCACGAAACCGAGCTGTTGGTTGGCGTCCGGGTCCGCCTTGTCGATCAGGAACACCTCGATCCAGGGCCTAGCAGCCCGTAGGTCCGGGGCAATCTCGCAGAGCGACACTACGGCGTCGAAATCGGCGCCCGACGGATGCAATGCCGCTTGCACGTTACCCAATAGCACCCCTGGGTCGCGCGGGAGCTTCACGAGTGGCTGCCGCGGGACGTCCGAATAGTCCCGGGCGCGCCTGGCGGCGCCGCCGCCGGTGATCGCCTGAGTCAACTGGTCCAAGTCATGCGGCCTCAACCCCGGCCATCCGTGCAGGTCCGCGCGCCAAAGCGCCGGCACCGCGGCGACTCCCCAGGTGGCGCCCAGCAGGCCGCCGGCGATGGCGGCGACCGTGTCCGTGTCGCGGCCGCCGCGCACCGCGTTCTCCAACGCCAAGCGCAGGTGGTCGGCCCGGAAGCGGCCACCGGGCGGGTCCTCCCGCGGGACCGGAGTCCGCTTGATGGCCGACCAAGCGCCCTGCAGCGCCTCGACCACCCAGCCGTTGTGGGAGAAGTGCGCCGGATCGTGCTGTTCGGCATCGTCCAACCGCGCGGCCCAATAGTCACGCCGATCCGCCGAGATCTGCGGTAGGCCAACCCGCGCGTCAAGTTCGCCGGTGAGAACCGCGTGGCGGATCGCGTGGCACCACAGGACACAGGCGTCGCCGTTGTCCCGCTCATAATGGGTCAACCGGGCGATTGCCTGCGCCGCCTCGGTCAGCGCCGCCTCGTCTCCCAGGTAGGCCAGCGCGACAGGCGCCGTCCGCATCAGCGAGCCGTTGCCTCCGGACTTGCCCTGCCGGGCGTGTGTCTCCTCGGCTGCGCGGCGCGCGGCCGCGGCGGTGCCGCCGTGGCGGTTGGCGGAGGACAGAACGTGGCGCGTCTGGATACCCACGTCCTTCGTCTTCGGGTCAAATGCCCACTCGATCCAACGCTGGACGATGCCGTCTTGCGCCTCCTCGTCCCGCAGGTCCAGGCCTTGCGCAGCGACTTGGGCAATAGCCAGGGCCATCGCCGTGTCGTCAGTCCATTCGCCCTTCTCCCACACGCCCCCGGCGTGCATGGTGACCGGGGTCTCGGCTGGCAGCGACGGCCCAAACTCGTATGGCGCCCCCAGCGCGTCGCCTGCCGCCGTCCCCATGAGCACGCCAAGTGCCCGGCCACGCTGAGCGCTACCCGCGAGCCGGT
>JAITJY010000417.1 GCA_031278675.1 Bifidobacteriaceae bacterium | reverse complement strand
AGCGGCCGGACGTCCGTGTTGAAGGCGTCCATGAGCAGGCCGTGGGCGCCTAGCACGTCGCCGGCCCGCTGCGCGGCGGTGAGCGCGGCGCGGTCGACCAGCAGCGCCTTCGCCGTGGCCTCCTGGACGTTCATGACAGAGCGGATCTGACCCTGTATCTTCGGCTCGATGTTGTGGCACTGGTCCAGCATGAAGTTCACCGGCGAATCCGGGGCCAGGGCGCCGGCTTGGACGATCTCGTTCATGATTCGGAAAAGCTGGAACGGATCGGCTGCGCCGACCATCAAATCGTCGTCCGCGTAGAACCGCGAATTGAAGTCGAACGCGCCGAGGCGCTCTTGCCGCAGCAATTGCGCGACAATGAACTCGACGTTTGTCCCGGGGGCGTGATGACCGGTGTCCAACACCACCATGGCACGCTCCCCCAATGCCAGACAATGCAATAGCGCGGTACCCCAGTCGGGGATGTCCGTGGCATAGAACGCGGGCTCGAAGAATTTGTACTCGAGGAGTATCCGCTGGTCTTCGGCGAGGGCCGCATAAATCGTCGCGAGCGATTCCGCGAGCCAATCTTGGCGGGCCCGTAAATCGCCTTGGCCGGGATAGTTGAGGCCGTCCGGCAACCAGATTTTCAGGTCCTTCGAGCCGGTCGCGCCCATGATCTCGAGGCATTCGAGATGGTGGTCCACGGCTTTGGCCCGAATCGCCGGGTCGGCGTTGGTCAGGGAGCCGAGCCGGTAATCGTCGTCCTGGAAGAGATTCGAGTTGATCACCGAGACGCGCACCCCCAGATCTAGGGCGTGGCGCGCCAAACCGCCGAAATCCGCGACCCTGTCCCAGGGTATGTGCAATGACACCCTCGGCGTGATCCCCGTGAAGCGGTGGACCTGGGCCGCGTCGGCGATCTTCTCGAAGGGGTCGCGCGGGGTCCCGGGTGAGCCGAACACCTTGAAGCGAGTGCCTGAGTTGCCGAACGCCCACGAGGGCAGCTCCACGGTTTGGGCGCGCAGCGCCGCCAACACTGCTGAGCTGTCGGGGTTGATGGTCATTGGTCGCTCCTTGGATTGGGCCCGGCGGGCGTGGGGACAGCGGCCCTGGTGGTCGGCAAGCCGAGGGCCGCTAGCTGGTCTTCGAGGCTGAAGACCTCTTCGAGGACGGTCATCTGCTCATCCGGCCTGCCGCTCGCGCCGAAGAATTCGGCCATGGCGGCCTGCCAGCGGGAGTTCACATCCGTGGCCGCCATGCGCTGCTGCGCGGCGGCGTAGTTGTCCGTCTCGACGGTCCCGACCAACAGCCCGTCCGGGCTGAGGTAGAGCCGATAGTCGCCCCAGCCCGTGTCGCGCAGCGCCTCGAGCATCTCGGGCCAGACCGCCGCGTGGGCGCGCCGGTATTCCTCCAACCGCTCCGGCCCCACCCGGCCGATAAAGCAAATGCGCATCTAAGGCGTCCTTCCGTGCCCAAACTGAAGAGCTGGTTCGCGAGGCAGGCTGGTGTTGGGGCACGGCATCGGCCTCATGAGGCCGCGCCACGACTCCTCGCGTGGACGGACCCCGTACTGCAACGTTTCAACACTGTCCGGTTGATGGTACACAGCGATTCTCCGCCCAATCAAGCCCCTCTGGGCGGGTTGGGCGTTGAAAGGAATCAATTGGCGGCGCGGTCCTAGGCGGCGCCGCACGGGGTTCGCGTGGGTGGCTGGCGGTCTCATCGGTGGCGCTCGCGCCGGTCGGTCGCGACGGCCGCGAAGCACCAAAGGCCCGGGCTGAACAGGACCAGCACCGGCAGCATCCACACGAAGACGCACGTCAGGGCGACCGCGACGAGGAGCCAGGCCGACCCGGGGACGTCCGCCCGCGCCTGCTGGAGCGCGACGCGCGTCACCTCGCGCCAGCTTGAGCCGCCCTCCCACAACTGTGCCGCCCACAGCGCCACCACCAACGTGAACGCAAGGGCGGCCGCGGCGACCGCGGCTAGGGCGAACCCGGCCGGGCCAGTCATTCGGCCCTCCGCCCATAGCGCCAGGTCGACCCCGGCCAAGGCGATCGCCAGCGAGGCCAACGGTGACCACACCAGCCCCCAGCCCTTGGTGAACGCCTGCCAGAAGTCGGCGAGGAGCATCCGGTAGGACGACTCCTCGGCGTCGATGAACCGGTTCAAATGCCGGCAGCCGGCGGCCAGCGCGGGCAGAACGGTCACCAGCGGGACGCTCAACACCGCCACTGCCAAACAGGTGGCGAGCATCTCACCGAGCAGGCTGAGCCCCTCACCCCCGATCAGCGCCCGCGCCAACCGGCCGCCACGCGCCCCGGGCGTGGCGACGCGTCGAGCCGGCGCCATGTCAGCCCCGAACCGGAGTGGCGCAGACCCCGGCGCGGCGGCGCGGGTTGGACGGCATCGTGCCACCTCAGCCCTTCAGGCCCGAGGTGGCGATCCCGCCCACGATCTGCCGCTGGAACGCGAGGAAGAACAGCAGCACCGGCACCAACGCCAAAATGGCCATCGCCATCTGGGTGCCATAATCCGAGCCCGATTGCGGGTCGACATACAGCCGTAATGCGACCATCAACGTGTATCGCTTCGGTGAGTTCAAGTAGATCAAAGGGGCGAAGAAGTCATTCCACGCCCAGATGAAGGCGAAGATGGAACTGGTCACAAGCGCCGGCTTCATCAACGGCAGCATGATCGAGAAGAAGATGCGCGGATGACCGGCGCCGTCGATGCGCGCCGCCTCGTCCAGCTCATTCGGCAGGCCGCGCATGAACTGCACCATCAGGAAGACGAAGAAAGCGTCCGCGCCTAGGAACTTCCCGATCAGCAACGGGATGAACGAGGTGAGGCTGCGGCCGCCCACCAGGCCTGCGGTGTTGAACACGATATATTGCGGGATGATCACCACGTGGAAGGGCAGCAAGAGCGTGCCGATCATGCAGGCGAAGAACACGTTCCGGCCCGGGAACCGGATCCTTGAGAACGCGTACGCCGCCAGCGAGCATGAGATGGTCACGCCCACCACCGACAGGCAGGCGATGATGAGGGAGTTCGTGAAGAACGTCCAAAACGAGTTGCCGGCGATCCCCCCCAACGCCTTGTCGTAGTTGTCGAGTGACGCGTTCGCCGAGAACAGGGATGGGTTGCCGATTATCTCGTGGCTCGGTTTGAGCGAGGAGAGCACCATCCAAAGCGCCGGATACAGCAGGATCACCGTGACGATCAGCGAGACCGTGTGGAACGCGACGGAACGGCCGCGTGAACGGCGCTTGGCGCGAGCCGCGAGCTTGGAGGAGCGCTCCGCCAGGCTGGGCCGGCCGGCGGGCGGGCCGCCGCGGCGCTGAGCGATGGTCAGGGAATCCGTTGGCTGGCTCATTTGGCGTCTCCCGAGTAGTGGACCCACGCGTTCGAGCTTCTGAACAGCACCGCCGTCACCACGCCGATCACGACCACCAAGACCCAGGCCAACGCCGAGGCGTAGCCCATCTCGAAGTCACGGAAGCCCTTGAAATACAAATAAAGGGTGTAGAACAACGTGGACCGGGCGGGGCCGCCCGTCCCATTCGAGATGATGAACGCCGAATTGAAGATCTGGAAGGCGTGGATCGTCTCGAGCAGCAGGTTGAAGAACAACACCGGCGAGAGCATCGGCAGTGTGATGCTGACAAACTTGCGCAGGGCCCCGGCGCCGTCGACCATCGCGGCCTCATACAACTCGGATGGGACTTGTTTCAGGCCGGCCAAGAAGATCACCATCGGCGCGCCGAACTGCCACACCGTCAACAGGATCAGCATCGGCAGCGTGAGGGACGGGTTCCCCACCCAGCCCTTCCCGTCCCCGCCGAAGAGCCGACCGATCTCCGCGACCACGCCGTAGTCCACGAACATCGCCTTCCAGACCACGGCCACTGAGACCGAGCCGCCGATCAGGGAGGGCAGATAGTAAGCGGACCGATAAAAGCCGCGCAGGCGGTGCCGGTTGTTCAACAGCATCGCGACCGCCAGCGACACGCCCAGCTTGAGCGGGGTCCCGATCAGCACGTATGTGCCCGTGACCTTGCACGCCCGGATGAACGACGGGTCTTGCAGCAGGCGGGTGTAGTTCTCAAACCCGATGAATTCCGGCCGGGTGAACAGGTCGTAGTCGGTGAAGGACAACACCAAGGAGGCGATCATCGGCCCGACCGTCAGCGCGAAGAAACCAAGCAGCCAGGGGCTGAGGAAGATGTAGCCGGCGTAAGCGGTTCTTCGCCTGGACCGCCTCTGGCTTGCTCTGCGCGTGGTGGGGCGCAACGCAGCCTCGCTGGTCATGAACTTCCTTTCTGAGGGGTGTCGCCCTCGGGGGCCGCTTCCGGCCACGGCCCCCGAGGGCGCCCCACGGCCGATGACAGGCCGCGGGAGATTTTCCTACTTGATCGCGTTCGCCGCTTCGGCGAGCCACTCCTCCGCGAACTGGTCAGCGGTGACCGTCCCGTAACCCAACTCTTGGGCCAGGGTCCGCCACTTCTCCTCGATGGTGCCGAAGCCCTTGACGGGAATGGGCGCCGGCGCTGTGGGATCCTGCTGCACCAGCTGTTCGTAGGCGATCACCTTCGCGTCGGCTGAACCGGCCTCAGGGCTCAAGGAGTCCCGCACCGTGGTGCTGACCGGCACGCCGCGGGACGTCCCGAAGATGGCCCCGACTTCTGGATCGTTCAACAGGAAGTCGATCAGCAGGGCGGCCTCCGCGGGATGCTCCGTGTTGGCCCCGGCCGACAGGAGCATCGCGGGACGCAGGAAGTTCTGACGCCCGTCGGCGCCGGACCAGATCGGCACGATCTCCAAGTTGTCCTTGCCGGTGTCGCCGCTGAACGATGCGATGAAGTTGTCCCAAGAAGCCTCCGAGATGCCCTCGTTGTTGCTGAAGCCGGTCAACGGGCTCAGCGCCTCCAGGCGAGCGGCGGGCGTGAACACGCCGGCGGCGCGCGCCGGCGCAGCGATGTTCAGGAATTCGGTGATCTCGGTGGCGCCGAAGTTCAGGGCGCCATCGTCGGTGAACGGCGCCGTGCCCTGCTGCACCAGCCACTGCAGGAAGAACCAGAACGTGTCCGTGTAGTCCTTGCCGCACAGGATCGGCTGACCGCCGACCGACTTGCCCGCGTCCTTGACTTGCTGGCAGAACGCGTTGTAGTCCTCCAGCGTCCAGGCGCCGGTCGGGAAATCGACACCCGTCTCCGCCGTCAGGTCAGGCTGGTAGAAGAACGCCAGCGTGTTGGTGCCCGTCGGGATGGCGATCTGCTTGCCGCCCAGGTTCCCCGCCGCCACGATGTTCGGGTCGTAGTCGCCCAGTCGCAGGATGTTGGCCTCGATATATGGGGTCAGGTCCGCCAGCAGGTCACCGCCGGCGTATTCGCGCAGGTAGGCCGAGTCGAATTGCATGACGTCCGGCAGGCCCCCGCCAGCGGCTTCGGTGTTGCGGGCCGGCCAATAGTCCGCGAACGCGGCGGACGCCGGTTCGATTGTGAAGTTGGGATACTTCGTGGTGAACAGCTCGATCGCCTGGGCGTAGCGCTCAGCCCGGTCGTCGTTCCCCCACCAGGTGAAACGTAGTGTGATTGGGTCGGTCGTGTTGGCGGTGATCGCCGTGGGCGCGGTCGCTCCCGAGGCGGGGGCGCTTGAGCCCTTGCCCTCGTCTGTGCCGCCGCCACCGCACGCCGTCAGCGTCAACGCGCCCACGACTAGCACAGCGGCGCCCGAGAGGGACAGCCGTCTCCTGATTATCATCTGGGTCTCCTTCATTCACTGTTGGGACTTGATCTGTTGCCGTTAGCCAGCGGGCCGGCCCCGTCGCCTGTCGCTGTGTTCGCGTTTGTCGCGGGCCCGGTCCGCAGCGCCGGGTTCGGCGGTGTGCCGTCCGGCGCGTCGGATGATGGACTGCCTCACCGGCGCGCGCCTAGCGCCGAGGCGCTCAACTTGTCCGCGCCACACGTCGGCCCTATCTGCCGGCGAGGCGCCGCGTGGGGCCGCGACCGCGACCCCACGCGACCTGCCTTTCCCTATTGCTCCAAGCCCGCTCTGGCCCGGCGCCGCGTGGCGATCAGCGCCGCGCCCACCAGGAGGAGGGCCAGGCCGGCGCCGATCACCGGGAACGCGTTAGAGCCGGTGACAGGCAGCTTCCCGCTGTCGTCGCCGGTGGAAGCGCCCGATGCCGTCGGGCCGGGCTCGGTGTCCGAAGGCTCCGGAGCGGTGGGCTCCGGCTCGGCCTCGGTCAACTCCAGCGCCAGCAGGGCCGCAGTCAGAGCCGTCACCGCCGCGTCGATCTCGGACTGCGTGGCCGAGGCGTCGTCGAGCACGGCGACGGCGTCCGCCAGCGCGGCCTCCAACGCCGCCCAGGAGACGGCCGTGAACAGGCCGTCGGCGTTGGACAGGGCCGTCACGCCTGCGGCGACCTCCTCCAGCACCGCCTTGTCCACCACCGCCGGCTTGACCGTCAAGCCGTCCAAAGCCGCCCGGAGGGCCGCCGCCGCCGCGTCCACCTCAGCTTGGGTGGATGTGGGGGCGTTGGCCAGCGCGATCTCGGCCTTGGCCAACTCGTCCGCCAGCGCGGCGACCGAGTCGTCGGTGAAGCCGTCGAGCCTGCCTTCAAGCGACTTGGCGACGTCGATCACGGTCGCCAGCACG
>JAITJY010000342.1 GCA_031278675.1 Bifidobacteriaceae bacterium | reverse complement strand
AGGCCGATGCCGCCGCCTCATCCAACGCCGCACCGTCCGTCGGCTCGGCGGTCACCACCGCACCGCTGGCCACGCTCAACGTGGCGTTGACCGGCCGGATCGCGGCCTGGGCGGCGAGGTCAGCCAGGTGCGCCTCAAGGGCGCTGCGGTCTACGACCAGGGCGAGCGGCTGGGCGCCGATACCCGCAATGTGGTCCCACAAGCGCACCGGGTTGAAGTCCAATCCGGTCAGGGCGCCCACCGTGTTCTCCGGTGAGAAACCGATCCCGGCGATTACCGGGTCGAAGCTGACCTCGGTGGACCCGATCCGGGTAGGGACCGGTTCGGCGGCCTTGGCCGCCAACTCGGTGCCCAGCGCAGCGATCGCTTCAGCTTCGGTCAGGCCACCTAAGTGGACGCCGGCCACGGTGGCGCCCTTCGGGACCCGGTCAGCGAAGTAGTAGGCGGCTGCGACGTAGCCGCCGCCCAGGATCACCAACACCACCACGGCGGGGATCAACCAGAGGCGGCGCCGCCGCCACTTGAGCCGGCGCAGCGCGGTCACATCAAGCGGTTTGGTATCCCGGTGGCGGGGCATTCCGACTCGGATTCTGGGCTGTTCACCTGTGGTTTCGAGGTCTTCAGCGAGGTGCGGTCCCGTCCAGGCGCCGCTTCGCCCCGTGGCGCCTCCGCCCTGTTTTTCCACCTCGCTCCCTTCCCAAGAGCATTCCGTTCCAGTCTAAGCGTGCCCCCAGCGGACCTGATCATCCTTCCGGCCGGTGCGGTGGCGCCGCGGCGCGGCGCTTGAAGACAGCGCGCGGCGCGACTGCGACCAGCAACGTCAAGACGGGTGCGCCCGCTATCCAGATAAAGCCGATGGCGTCTCCCTGGATCAAGATGTCGCCGCCGGGCCCGCGCAGCGCGCTGGCCTGGGCGGCCACGAACACACCGGCGGCAGCACCGATCAGGCCGGCCCAATCTGCGGCGGCGCGCGCCGCGAAGCCCAGGGCGATCACCGCCGCCAAGGCCATGATCAGCCCAAACGGGAACGCTTGCCACGGACCTACGTCCAGGACGGAGCGGTGCCATAAGCAGGCCACCAACGTCACGACCGCACCCACCAGCCCACACACCGCGCCGCGCGCCACTGGATTCACCATGCCACTATTGTCCCCCGCGTTTGGCCCGGCCGCGGGCCTTGGCGCGCGCTTCGGCCGAAAGCTCAACCTTGCGGATGCGGGTCACCTCAGGGGTCACCTCGACGCATTCGTCTTCAGCGGCAAATTCCAGGGATTCCTCCAGGGTCAGGCGGCGCGGCGGCGTCAGGCGCTCCAGTTCGTCGCCGGTGGAGGATCGCATGTTGGTGAGTTTCTTTTCCCGGGTGATGTTGACATCCATGTCCTCGTTGCGGGGATTCTCACCGACCACCATCCCTTCATAGACTTCCTCGGTCGGTGCCACAAAGAAGGAGCCGCGTTCTTGCAGCGCGGTGATCGCGTACGGCGTGGCCGTACCGGCCCGGTCTGCCACCATTGAACCCGTCGCCCGCAGTTCAATCGGTCCCACCCAGGGCTCATGTCCATCAGCCAATGAAGAAGCGATCCCGGTGCCGCGCGTCTCGGTGAGGAACTGCGTCCGGAAAGCAATCAGACCCCGCGCTGGGACCCGGAACTCCAGGCGCACCCAACCCGAACCGTGGTTGGACATGGTCACCATCCGCCCTTTGCGTTGAGCAACCAAGCCGGTAACTGTGCCCAAATATTCTTCGGGCACATCAACCGTGAGGTGTTCCATCGGTTCTACCAGCACTCCGTCTTGGAGCCGGGTCACCACATGGGGTTTGCCCACCGTCAACTCGAAGCCTTCCCGGCGCATCTGTTCCACCAGGATCGCCAGCGCCAATTCACCCCGCCCCTGGACTTCCCACACATCAGGCCGGTCGGTCGCCAGTACCCGCAACGACACGTTGCCGACCAGTTCCCGTTCCAACCGGTCCTTGACCTGCCGCGCGGTCAGCTTGTGGCCTTTGATCTTGCCCGCCAGCGGCGACGTGTTGATCCCGATGGTCATTGAGATGGCTGGTTCGTCAACAGCTATTCGCGGCAGGGGCCGCGGGTCCACCGGGTCCGTCAGGGTGTCCCCGATCATGATTCCCGCGATTCCCGCGACAGCTACTATGTCGCCCGCCCGCGCTGATTGGGCGGGCACGCGCTCTAGGGCCTGCGTCGCGAGCAGTTCAGTGATTTTGACGTTTTGCAACGACCCGTCCTGGCGTGCCCAAGCGACCGTTTGACCTTTGCTGAGTTCGCCGCTGTGCATCCGCAGCAGTGCGAGGCGTCCCAGGAACGGTGATGCGTCCAAGTTGGTGACGTGGGCTTGCAGCGGCGCCTCAGGGTCATAGACCGGCGGCGGGATCACCCCCACAATGGTGGCGAACAGTGGCTCAAGATCCGGTCCGTCCGGGAGTTGACCGTCCGCCGGCGCTGTCAGCGATGCCCGCCCCGCTTTGGCGGACGCGTAGACCACCGGGAAATCCAGCACGTGATCCAGGTCCAGGTCAGGGTCTTCTTCTGTCAGGTCACCGGCCAACGAGAGCAGCAGGTCGGTGGTCTCGCCCACCACTTGTGTGATCCGCGCATCCGGCCGGTCTACCTTGTTGACCACCACAATCACCGGCAGGGCGGCCGCCAACGCTTTGCGCAGCACAAACCTCGTCTGCGGGAGTGGCCCCTCCGATGCGTCAACCAATAGCACCACGCCGTCCACCATCGCCAGCGCGCGTTCGACTTCGCCCCCGAAGTCAGCGTGACCGGGGGTGTCTACCACGTTGACGGTGATGCCGTCTGCCGTAACCCCGTCGGCCGGGCCGTTGGGGGGCGGGCTGGCCCCGGCGGCATCGTGCAACGCCTGGCGCGCCGCTGGTCCCCGGTAGTGCACCGAAGTGTTCTTGGCGAGGATCGTGATGCCTTTTTCGCGCTCCAGGTCGCCCGAATCGAGGGCGCGCTCCGCGACGTGCTCGTGGCTACCGAACGCCCCGGTCTGCCACAGCATCGCATCCACCAGGGTTGTCTTACCGTGGTCGACGTGTGCCACTATCGCCACATTGCGCAGGTCAGGGCGGGACGCGGACTTCGCCATAGATGCGACTACTTTCTGCTTGACTCTGCTTGACTCTGCTTGACTAGGCTTGACTAAACTTGACTAGGCTTGACTAGGCTCGACTACACCGCAGGTCAGGGCGCCTGACCGGCCGCTACCCGAGCGATCGCCTGCTGGAAGCCCGTCTCGCCGTACCAATCCCACTGGTAGGCGGTTTCGCTGTTGGATAACAGCACCCAAGGGGTGCCGTTGAAACCCTCAGTGCCGACCACCAGGTTGGTGGAATCAACCACCCAGTTGGCGAACTCATCCCCGGCGAACTGGGCAATCGCTTCGGCGGATACCCCGGCCGCTTGCGCCAGGTCCGCGATTTCCGCGTCGGTCAGTCCAGCGCCGCCCTCTGGCGGCTGAGCGTCCCACAAGGCCTGGTCAAACGCCCCGAAATGCTCCGGGTCCAGAGCCGCGACGGCGGTCGCTGCCCGGGCTGCCCGGGTGGAATATTGCGTCGTTGAGAACCCATCGAGGTAACCCAGCGGATGGAGGACCAATTCGATCTGCCCGGCGCGCATGGCTTCTTCCAGCGCAGCGCCCATCATTTCGTCGAATTGCTGGCAGATCGGGCAAATGTAGTCGGAGAACACGTCGACGCGCACCTGGGGTTCGGCCTGGGGGCCGCCCGGCACGCCGTCGCAGCCGAGCGCTATCCCGTAGTCTGCGGTGGCTCCGGCCGGTTGGCCGGGTTCGTGGGCCGGCGTTCCGGCCGCCGCAGGGCACTGGGAGCCTGCCAGCGCCGGGAGGGCCGGCTGCGCCGAGGCCTCGGGGTTATCGGCCTCGGGGGCGTTGGTGGCTTCGGTGGCGCCCGTCTCTGCGGAAGGCTTGGCCGATGCCGTGACCTGCCCAGTTGCACCTTGTTGCCGTCCGCCAAGTGGCCCGCTCAGGATTACCACGGCCGCTGCGGCCGCTACCACTACCGCCCCGATCGTCACCCAGGCGCCCGCTTGGCGCCACCACGGGCCGTAGGCGGGCGGCGCCCCAGACCAGCCCCCAGGCGGTGGCGCCGGCGCGGGCGAGTCAGGCCCGGATGCGGGCGGAGGAACGTTAGATTGCGGTACTTGGTCCACCATGCCGTCCACTCTAACGGCCAGGCAGGCTGAGCCGCGCCGAAACTAATCTGGGGGACACGCGGGCCGCTACCTGGCGCGCGGGGCGCATTTCTGTGACGGTTGAAAC
>JAITJY010000334.1 GCA_031278675.1 Bifidobacteriaceae bacterium | reverse complement strand
CTACACGCCACTCGGTGCGTCCTACCGTGTCATGGGTCTGCCAACACACTTCTTCGTGGACGCCGAAGGCGTCCTGACCAGCATCAACGTGGGTCCGGTGACTCAATCCCAGGCCTTGGAGCATCTTGGATTGAACTAATATGCGACCCCCGCAGCGGACAGTCCTGCCAGGTAACCGGTCACGGCCGCACGCCCAAGGCTCATTCCCGGGATGACCATGGGGTGTTCCAGGCCGCCGAACCATTCGCCGGAGTTGTTGCCTGCGGACCACAGGCCGGGAATCACGGCGCCGTCCTCATCGAGGACCTCCATGTTCTCGTTGATCGACAGGCCGCCAAGGGCGCACAACAGCGACGGCTGGCGCAAGATCGCGTGATAGGGCGCCTGCGTGATCGCGGTCAGGCGGGCGGGCTGCTTGCCGAAGTCCTCATCCACGCCCTGCTCAACTAGTTCGTTGTAGCGGGCCACGGTCGCCACCAGCGCATCGGGCGGGACCTCCATGAGGGCTGCCAATTCCTCGATCGTGTCGGCGCTGAGCACAAGTCCTTCCTCAATTTGCGGCTGAATGAACTCCATGCCGAAACCAGGGAACGGTCCGTTCTTGTTGTTGCCTTCGCCCATCTTGCCGGCCGCGACATCCTCAGCGAACCGGTCATCGAAGACTTGGTAATGCATGAACTCCGGTTGATTCATGGCTTGCGCATACATCTGTCCGTAGGACATGTCCTCGTTGCAGAAGCGCTCACCGTTGAGATTGACCCACAGCCATGGGCAGCCAGAACCGGCGACACTCGGGGCGGGTGGCAGCGCCGGGTCGTAGTGGATGTTCCCGGCGTGCGGGCCTTTCTGCATCTGAGCGCCGACCCACAGTCCCATCAGATGGCCGTCGCCCTGGTTGCTTTGCGCCATGTAGGCGACCTTCAGGCCCTCGATATGCGGCATGTATTCCCGGCGGAAATCCGGGTTGTTGCCGTAATCGCCGGCCGCCAGCACCACGCCCTTAGATGCGTTGACCTGCATATAGGAGCCGTCCTCTGTTTGGGCTATGACGCCGGTGATCCGGCCGGAGGCATCCTGGACCAACTGCTTGGCCGGGGTTGAGTAGTAGACCTCGGCGCCGTTGGCGCCGGCAGCTTCGAGTTGCAACTCGCAGATGCGGATGGTGCCACCGGACCCCAGGAAGACGATCCCGCCCGAATAGGCGAAGTTCCACGGATCGGGGTAAACCACTTGCCACGAAGGGTCGTAAAGGATCGGCTGGCAGGCTTCGTCGCCGCTGCACAGTTCCACCATCTCATCCATCACTTGGGCCGAGAATTCGACCCAGCGGTGCACCAACTTGCGGTTGGAGCGGTTCTCGCTCTCACGCGCCCAGCGGTTGATTTCTTCTTCGGGGTCCCAGTCAGCGCCCGTTTCTTTTTGCATTTTTGTGCCATAAGCGCCGAAGCCCATGCCGTTGGAGATCACACCGGCTTCCTTTTGCAGCACTATCACTTTCGCGCCGTTTTTCGACGCTTGCAATGCCGCGCTTGAGCCGGCTATCCCGGCGCCCACGACTACCACGTCCGCTTCAAGCGTCTCGGTGATCTGATCGGCTGCGATAGGGCCAGGATAGGCTTTGTAGTCCGATGCCGTGCACTCGGTAACGCCGCCACTCGCGCTGCCCGTGGGGGCGGGTTCTTCGGCTTGAGGTGCGCAAGCGACGAGCCCGCCGGCTGCGGCAATGGTGCCGGTCGCCAGTGTGCCTTTCAGGAAAGATCTGCGGTCGAGTTTCATGATTCCTCCTTGAATCCTGATTTTTGGTTTTTTGGTAAACCCACCTCCGCCTGTTCCTCCGCTGGCCGGAGGTATGGGCGGAAAGGGTTTTGATTGCATCGGAACGCCTCCGCGCGGACTTGCGTCCTTTTCGCGGTGAGGCATCGTCTTGAACTACCACAGCGGCCCGCCTGCGCCCGAGTCCGTCTTCTAGTCTGGGGGTCGCCATAAAGAGCATAGGACGGTAGCTGTGAGCCGAGCAAGGGTCGTGTCCGGTTTGTTACCCAACGCCCGCACCGCAGGCCAAAAGCTGGCGGTCCAGGGCGGCGGCCGGGAGCCAGTCCTTATTCGGGCTTGGCGGCGCCGCGCGGCGGCCGGCGTAGGGAGCGGGGGAACCAGCGGGCGCGCAGGCGCGCCCGCTGGGGGCTGGCGGCCGCCAGGCCGCGAAGCACCGGCCAGGCCAAGTCACGCACACTCGCGGCGGGCAGATCAGGGGCGGGCGGCGGGGCGTACGCCGCGGTGGCCGCCGCCTTCGCCAAGCGGTCCAGTTCCACCGCAGCCGCCCCCTGACCGCCTTCCCGCAAGGCTGCGCCCAACTCAGCCGCGAAATCGGCCGGCGTCCGCCACGCAGGCACACCCAAGCCCAGATCGCTCGCGGTGTCCCGCACCTCAGCCCACGCCCCGGCCAGGCCTTGGCCCAAGCGGCGCCGCCGCCGCAGCGCTGCCAGCCCACCAGGCACAGCCGCACACACCACCAAAATCCCCGCGATGACCGGTGCCCAGACCACCAAGGGCAGCGGGGCAGCGGCCGTAGCGGCAGCGTCGCCTGAAGCGCCCGTCGGGCTCGCGGACGGCGCCGCCGCACTCGTAGATGCAGACGGTGCAGCGCTCGGCGACGCACTGGACGCCGACGGCGCAGCGCTCGGGGACGCCGCCGCTGCCCCAACCCCCACGGTCGGCTCGAATCCCACCCAACCGAGTCCCTCGATATACAACTCGGGCCACGAATGGAGCTGATCCGCGCCAACCGTATAAGCCCACACCGTCCCCTCGGGCGGCGCGCCCGGATAGGTCCAGTCGACGGCTGCGTCGCGCCGCCCCGGCGCATACCCGACAGCGATCCGCGCCGGAATCCCCAATTCGCGAGCCATCCACGTCATCGCCGCAGCGAAATGGACACAATAGCCCGACTTTTGTTCCAAGAACTGAGCAATTGCCTCACCGTGGTCCAACCCATCTTCACCCTGGACGGGAGCCTGCAACGAATACTCGAAGCCGGAATCCAAGAAATAGTCCACCAGTGCTTCCGCCTGCGCATACGCCAAAGCGCCGGCGAACTGCGGTCCGGCTGCGGCGGCATCGGCGGCCCGGGCCGTTGCCTCACGCGCGGTCTGCCTAATCACCGCAGGCAAGCCGGCCGGCACTTCAAGATAGACCGGACTGACCGACTCCAGACCGAAATAGCCGGGATCGGAGACGTCCTCGGCGGCGTTGAGCGCAGCCTCCTGCGCCGTCGCGGGGCTACCGGCCAGTGCCGCCCGGACCGTGTACTGGTCGCCCGAGGCCACCAACCGGTCCCACCCGAGCGTCCGGTCACCGAGGTCAACCGTCACGGGCGCACCGCTGTTCTCCCACAGGTCATACGCCAGATAGGGCACCGGCACCCACTCGGATTCGAGGGCCACAATGTCCACCCCGACCAAGGCGTCGGGCCCCAGCGGGGCGAGGGGCAAGGGATCCGCCAGGGCACCCGAACCGGTCGCGGCGCCCACCAACGGGGTGTAACTGACGCTCCCCGCGCTCCGATGCCGCCACTCGCCGTCCGTAAACTCCCCCAGGGTGGTCAGCCGCAAGTAGATCGGCTCCTCGCTCGCAGTGGCATAGCGCAACACCTCAAACGTGTCACGTTCACGCAGGTCACGGCCAACATCTACCAGGGCGTTGTTGGCCCGGACCGATTGGACGCGCACGGTGTCTCCCGGCAGGTCAATGGTCCAGTCCTCGCCACCTTTGATCAGTGAGCCAGCCCGCAGTCCCGGCAGCCACGATGCCGCCAACCCCAACGCGACAGCCCCAACGATCACTGCGGCCGTCGCGGACGGCGCCCCCGCCCTGGGAGCGCTCACCGCCAGCACCGCCAGGTAGGCCAGCGCGGTCGGTGCGATGGCCCACATCGGTGGGCTCGGGCGGGCGAACGCCACCGTCACCACGACCACGAGTAAGGCGAACATGCCGGTGGCGGCCGGGGTACGCAGAGTCACCGAATACCAATCGAATGCCCATGCGAGCAAACCGCCGCTGATCGCGATCAATGAGAATAGTCCAGTCGATGGTTCGACCGGCCCCACCGCAACCAACAAATGCCGGCTGAGAGCCTGCCCCAAATCCCAGAACCGCTCCATCACCGCCTCATTCGGGATAATCCCGAGCCAGGCCACATCCCCGGCGAAGACCGCGATCTGGGCCGCCGGCAGAGCCAGCACCTGAATCAACCCGACGCTCTTGTCTGCCAGCCCGCTGGCGCGCCCCACCAACCCAATCCCGAACACCATCGCTCCAAAGCCCAAGAACCAGCCAACCCACTCGGCGCCATCCGCCAGATAGGACAAGGGCACAACGAAGGAGACGAACAGCGTCGCCACGGAGGCAAGCACCGGCCAGCGCGACTTCATGGCGCGATCCCGGGGACACTGCCCGCCTGGGCCACCTGCCAGCCCGCAGTCACGAAGTCGGCCGGATGCAGCGCGGCCCGGCCCGCCAGGTACAAGTACGCCGGATCGGCCAGCACCGACGCCTGCGACAACTGTCTCACCAGGGCGGCCTCATAGCGCTCGACCGCGCCATAGACCGGCCCCGTCGCACCGCGCGCACCGAGTTCCCCGACCAGGCGAGCCACCCAGTCACCGCCGCCGGCTCCAGCACCGGCCCCGCCACCAGCGCCACCACCGCCACCGCCACCGCCAGAGCCGCCACCGCCACCAGCTCCACCACCAGCCCCACCGGCTCCAGCGCCAGCCCCAGCACCACCACCACCGCCACCACCAGAGCGGTCATCTACCAGTTCGAGCCGCGCGAAGTACTCCAGGACAGGTTCGCGGCCCCCCTCGGGGACAAAGCGTCGCGGTGGCCTGGACCCACTGAGTTCTACCAGGTGCACGGTGTGGCGCCGGCGCAAGAGCCGCACCGCCAGTGACGCCGCAATCTCCAGGCCCTTTTCGGCGGCTTCGCCCGCCTCGGCCGCATCATCCACCAACACCCACACATCCGGTAACGCCCGGGTCACCGTGTCGCGGACCATCAACCGGTCACGCCGGGCAGTGGCTTTCCAATGGACCAGGCGCCGAGGATCGCCGGAGCGGTAATCCCGGACCGAGGTCGGGTCCGTCACCCGTTCAGCACCGGCGGCAGACCGAACTTGCTGGCGGTCCAGGTCCGGGTCCGGCCAGGGCGCAGCCACGGGCACCAGGGCCGGCGCCACCACCAATTCCTCCGTCCCCGAGACCACAAAAGTGACCTGGACCAGCCCCAACGGGCCCAGCAAGCTCAGCCGGGCCGGTCCTAGCTGAAACACCCCACGCTGCGGCGGCGCCACCGCATAACCCAGCGCACTACCCCATTGTTCGATGCCGGGCGCCAGTTCACCCCACGGCGTCGCCTCGCGCACCTCCCCGGCCAAGGCGGCCAGATCCGGTATCCCAGCGCCGCCTCGCCACTGCGCCACCCCCAGGCGCACCGTCACGGGACGGCGGCGGGCGACGATAGCGGACGGCATCGTGCGGCGGAACACCACTGGCAAACCGCGCACCCGGGCGGCCAGCCAGCTCCCGCAAACTGCGGCAATCAAGGTGACCGCCCCGAAAACCGCGTCGGAGCGGCCGAACGCGAGCCCGGCCCCGAGCAGTGCCGCGCCGGTCAGCGCCATCCCCCAGCCGCGGCTGGTCGGCGTGATGCGGCGGGACCCGACCGGCCCAGTCAGCGGCCCTCGCGAACCAATGCCCGCCATCACGCTGTGAGCGGCACCGGCACGGGGACGGTGGCCATGCAATCGCGGATGATCGCCCCGGCTTGCGCAATCGCTTCGGGGCCGCGGGCCGGCGTGGTGGCGACCACCCGGTGCGCCAGGACCGTCTCGGCGAGGCCTTGGATGTCATCCGGCAGGACATAGGCGCGTCCCTGCACGGCGGCGCGCGCTTTGGCGGCTGTGACCAGGTGCAAGCCGGCGCGGGGCGAGGCCCCCAAACTCAGTGCGGGGCTGGTGCGGGTGGCGCGAGCCAGTGCGACCGCGTAGTCACGGACTGGTTCGGCGACATAGATGCGGCGGGCGGCTTCGATCATGCGCAGCGCGTCACGCGCCGCCACCACTGGGCGGATCGTGTCGATCGGTTCGGCCAGGTCGCGGGCGCGGACCATGGCGCGTTCGGCGGCTTCATCGGGATAGCCCATCGAGATGCGGGCCATGAAGCGGTCACGTTGTGCTTCGAGCAGTGCGTGGGTGCCTTCCATGTCGATCGGGTTTTGGGTGGCCACCACGTGGAACGGTTTTTGTAGCGCGTAGGTTGCGCCTTCGACGCTGACCTGCCCTTCCTCCATGCATTCCAGCAGGGCTGATTGGGTGCGGGGGCTGGCGCGGTTGATCTCGTCGGCAATCACAATGTTGGCGAAGATGGGACCTGGTTCGAACTCGAACTGCCTGGTCGCTTGGTTGAAGATGGGGGCGCCCGTGACATCCGACGGGAGCAGGTCGGGGGTGAACTGGATGCGTTTGACACTCGCTCCGATCGAAGCCGCAAGCGCCTTCGCCAGCATGGTCTTACCCACTCCGGGCACGTCTTCGATCAGCACATGACCGTGCGCCAGGAACATGGTGATGCTGAGTTCCACCGTCCCGCCTTGGCCCGCGATGACGCGCCGCATATTGGCCGCGATGGCGGCCGCTCCTAGCGCAACATCCTCGGGCCGCAGTGGGTCCAACGCAGCCCGCTCGCTTCGTTCCATTGCCGTTTAGTCTTTCCCCTGGCCGAACCGTTACCGCCGAACAGTCTAGAAGCCACCCCCGCAAAGCGAAACGTTACTTGTGCGGTGGGGTGAGTTCGGTGGTTCGGCTAGCCCAGCGCCGATGCCGCGCGGGCCGAACGATCCGCCGACGAGCCGGGCCGGCGGTGCGATTAGAACTGGTTTGATCTGCAACCCGGCCGCGCCACCTCCCACGGCTCGGCCCACTTGACCGTTAACGTGGTGCGGGTGAGGCCTGCCTTGTTTGCACTAGCGGGGCGCAAGCGGCGCCCGGACCCTGATGCGCAACTCCCCACCGGCCCCCGCGCGGTGACCGCTGCAGAGCTGCGAGCTGCCCAATTAGGCCGGGTTTTCGATGGGTGGCGGGACCAGTTGGGCGGCCTCGGCGGCCTGAGCGCCCAAGTCGACATCGCCGCACTGGGCAACACAGTGCTGGACCTGACGCTGGCACATCCGTCGGGGATCGCCCAGCTTTATGCGGGACGCACCACCGCCCTGCGCTCGCTGGTCCGGGAAAAGGGCGCCTACGCGCGGGCGCTGACCTGTGCGCAGGCCGTCACGGACAAGGCGGACCGGCACGCCGCCAAGTATGGGCTCCCGCCCACCCACCTGGCTTTAGGCATTGCGTTTTGGAGTGGGACAGACCCGGTGACCGGTGTCCGGCAGCCCCGACGGGTGCCCGTCATGTTGCGTCCTATTGCGCTGCATAGCGCGAAACAGGGCATTGAACTAGAACTGGAGCCCACTCTCACCATTAATCCGGTGTTGATTGAACTGCTGACCGAACAAGGCATTCCGGTGGACCCGGCCGCAATGGCGCGGGACGCGGTGGCCGGCACCTCTTTCAACCCGACACCCGTGCTGGACGCCATCCGCGCCATGGGCCAAGCGGCCTTCGCCGACTTTAGAGTAAAGAATAAACTAATCGTAGGTGTGTTCGAACATCCGGGCAAAGTCCTCATCGAAGACATGGACCACGCCCGCGAGTTAATGATGGCCCAACCAGCCCTGGCAGCCCTCGCCGGTGACCTCGAAAGCCGTTCCGCTTTGGCGCGCGCCCCCATTGGGCCGCCGATCCCCTACGACCGGCCACCGGACCACGAACGCGGCGTCGGAGACCTCAATGTGTCGCAGTTCCATGTGCTGGACGTGATTGCCTCCGGCACATCGCTCCTCGTGGACGCCCCCGCAGGGGCCCCGGCCGCCGCCACAATCGCCGCCGCCATCGCTGATGCGATCGGTTCTGGGCGCACCGTGCTCTACGTCTCGCCGGACCGCAGCGCCAAGGCCGCTGTGGCCCGGACGCTGCGCGCCTTCGGCCTGGGCGAATGCCTCCTGGATCTGGAACCCGCCCCGGACTGGCGCGACCGCGCCCTACAACACCTTGTCAGCGGGATGCAGATCGCCGCCCCGGAGCTAGATGCCGACGGCATTGGACAGATCCGCAGCGCCCTGGCAGAAAGATGCACCCAGCTCAACGCCTATCTTTCCGCGCTGCACAATCCGTTACCGCAATGGGGTGTCAGCCCCTTCGACGCACTCGAGGCCCTCGCCCAGATCACAGAAGAAACCTCCGTCAAGCACACCTCATGCCAGCTAGACCGCGCTGCCGTGACCTCATTGGCCGGAGGCGGCCGCGATGACGCGAAGGCCGCCTTGCGGCGCGCCACCACCATGGGCCTGTTCAAACTCACCGAAGAAATCACCGCATGGCTGAGAGCAGCGGTGCCCACGGAGCAGCGGGCCACCGAATTGCTCACCGCGCTGGACCGCCTGCGGCGCGGAGCGTTCTCCCGCACCGTGGCGCACATGCGGGATGTGGTGGCGGCCACCGGCCTGAAAGAATCCACCTCGATCGCGGGCTGGGGTGAACAGCTCGCCATGCTGCGCGGCGTGCGCGAAGCGCTTGACCAGTTCATTCCAGAAATCTTTGAGCGTTCCCCGGAAGACATGGTGGCCGCCACGGCCACCCCGGAATGGCGCACCGAACACGGTCTGGAGCTGTCTCGGCGGCTCCGCCGGCGCCTGCGCCGCCAAGCCCGCGACCTGGTCCGGCCCGGCCTCCAGGTCGAAGACCTACACGGCGCCCTGCTCCGGGTCCAAACCCAACGCGAAATCTGGTTGGGCTGGCAGCCATCCGTGCCCTGGCCCAAGCTGCCCGTCGGGATGCGCCAGATCGACACCGAATACGAAGCAGTCCGCGCTGACCTGGACACGCTGACCCAAGCCTTCACCACCTCCAAGAGCGACCTGGCCGAACTCCCCTTCAGCGAGGTCCTCGACTTCCTCGACCGGCTCGACCGCGACCGCGACTCACTCGCCTTCCTCCCTGAGCTGTCCCAACTCAAAGACGAACTAGAAGGCATGGGCCTCGCGCCCCTGATCGCTGATCTCCAGGAGCGCAGCGCCGGACCCGAACTAGGCGCCACCGGCCCCGCCGCCGAGGCGGCCACTGCGGCGCTGGTCCGGGAAGTCGACTTCGCCTGGTGGTCCTCGCTGCTGTCGTGGGCCCTAGTTGACTACCCGGTCTTGACATCCATGACTGGCGACGCGCTCAACGCACTGGTCGATTCGTACTGTGAACTCGACATCGCCCACACGGCGACCAAGCCCCTGCCGATCCGCGCTGCGGCGGTCGCCTGGCGTGACCGGGCCGCGCAGGACTATCCCGGCCAGGCTTTCAAACTGGCCCACGTGGAGGCGCAGCTAGCCGCCGGGGTGCGCGGTGCGCTCGCCATGGCGCCCGATGTCGCCTTCAAGGCCCGCCCCGCCATCTTGGCCGGCCCGGTGATGGTGCCACAGGCCATACCGCTCGCGGAACTCGGCGGCCCACCGTGCGACCTGGTGATAGTCGATGGCGCCGACCAGATCACGCCGGCCCAGGCAGCGGCCGCGATCGCCCGCGGCAGACAACTCGTGGTGGTGGGCGATGCGGCGCGGTGGGCTGGGGGTGCGGCGGACGGCATCGTGCCTCTAACCGTTGCGGCGGGCGAGTTCCTGCCCCACGCGATGCTGCCGGCAGACTACAACGCGCGCGACCCGCGGGTGACGGCGCTGCTGGAGGAGCGCGGCTACCGGACGCTGGGGCCGGCGCTGCCGAGCCGGGAGCATGGGCCGCGGATCACGTGGACGCACGTCGATGCCGTGGGGCAAGTTGCCGCCAGCTCGACCCGGATCGACGCCCCGACCCGCGAGGTTGAGGCGACGGTTGCGCTGGTGGAGGCCCATCTGACGCGCTGGCCGGCGGAGTCGCTGGCGGTGTTCACGGCATCGGCGGCCCATGCCGTGCGCCTCCAAGCGGCGCTGGAGCACGCGGCGAAGGCCGGGAACCAGCTCATTGCGCGGGCGTTGGCGGACACCGGTCCGGAACCTTTCGTGGTGGCCGATGCCGCCCAAGCAGTTTCCGTCAGCCGTGACGCCGCGATCTTTGCGCCGGGGCTGGCGAAGTCGCCGCGAGGGGCAGTACTCTACGAATTCGGTTCGCTGGGTGGCGAGGCGGGCGCGAGCGCGCTGACGGATGTGCTGGTGGCGGGCCGGCGTCGGTTGACGGTGGTCAGTTCTTTGACGATCGAGGAACTCGACGAGGACCGGTTGAAGGGCAGCGGGCCGCGCCTGTTCCGGGACGTGATTGGGGCGGCATCGCACCCGCGGGCGTTGGCCGAATGTGGACCGCAGGTCGCCGATCCACTGTTCGCAGACCTGGCGCGGCGCATTGAGCGGCGCGGTACCCACGTCACCGCCAACTATGGGCCGGCGGATGGGCCCTGGCTCAAGCTGGCGGTCCGGCCAGATGGCGGACCGGTGCGGGAGGTGGCGGCTGTCATCACGGATGATGTGGCGTTCGTGGCTGAGCCTTCGGTCAGGGCGAAGATCCGGTATTGGCCGGCGGCGCTGGAGCGGGCTGGTTGGCGGGTTCACTACGCTTGGGCGGCGCCGGTGTTCATGGAACCCGAAAGTCAGGCGCGCGTCATCGCGAAGCTGGCGTTCGCCAAAGGCTGAGCGGCCCGGCGGCGGGCCTAGCCGCGCGCATCCTCCAACTCTCAGGGCGCCCGCAGCTTATACCGGTAAGATGGCTCCATGAGCAATCCTGTCTTTAACCGTTCGCCCGATTTTTCGATTCGCCGTACCCCGCCTGGCACGCCGATCACTTACGGCCACGGCAGCTACCCGGGGATGCAGGGCTCGACCTACTATGGTGACCCTGCCCAGCTCAACGCCATGTACGCCGGGCCCGCAGCGGGGCCGGTGGACACCGGCCGGGTAACTTATGACGACGTGCTGATCAAGTCTGTCTCCATGTTTGCCGTGGTCTTGGTCGGCGCGGCGCTCGGCTGGGCCATTGCGTCCGTGCAGCCGGCCATCATTTACCTGGGAGGACTAGTCGGCTTTGTGCTGGCGTTGATCAACATCTTCAAACGCGAGCCGTCGCCTGTGCTGATCACTTGCTATGCCGTGTTCGAGGGACTGTTTGTCGGCGGTTTGTCGGTGTTCTTCGAAACAGCTTGGCCGGGCATTGTGATGCAAGCGGTGATCGCTTCGCTGGCCGTGTTCGGTGTCACCTTGGCACTGTTCGCGAGCGGCAAAGTCCGCAGTTCAACGCGGATGAACCGGATTTTCCTGGCCGCGATGCTGGGTTACCTGGTCTTCTCGCTGATCAATTTTGTTCTCATGGTGACGGGCCTGAACACCGACGCCTGGGGGATGCGCAGCGTCGAAGTCCTCGGCATCCCGCTGGGTGTGATCCTGGGCATCTTCGTTGTGTTCTTGGCGGCTTACAGCTTTGTGCTGGATTTCGACCGGATCAAGTATGCGGTCGAGAACGGCGCACCCCGCAAGATCGCTTGGACCTCAGCGTTCGGCTTGCTGCTGACACTGATCTGGCTCTACCTGGAGATCCTGCGGATGTTGGCGATCTCCCGCTCGCGGTAGCCGCTTAGGGGTCCCCACAAACTCTGGCCGCTTCGCTCCGAGACTCTGCGGGGACCCTGAGTCGGCGAAACTCGGCTCGGGCGCAAAGGTTCGGCTACCTGGTGGGGCTAGACGGTCCCTGGCCATAGTACGGGGGTGGCCCACCCGCCGCCCCTGCCACGCCAGGCGTCGGCGACGGGGCGCGCCGGCTGGGCTGCCGGGGCCACTGGGGCCAACGGGCCTGCCGGGTAGATGGGGGCCTGGGTGGTTGTGGCATGGCCGGGGCCTGCCCACCTGGCGTCCCAGCTCGGCGCAGCGCCCGCCGCCACAATGATCGATGCCGTCAACGCGGCCAGTTCTTCTTCCGTCGCGGCGCCGCGGGCCACGGTCAACAGGGGGCTCATAGCGGCTCGTTCCCGTGTTTCTTCGGCTGGGATGGGGCGCGTTTGGTGCGCAGTGCGCGCAGCGCAGCCGTGATCTGGAACCGGGTCTCGTGCGGTTGAATGACCGCATCGAGGTAACCGCGGCCCGCCGCCTCATAGGGGTTGACCAGGGCATCTTCGTATTCTTTGATGAGGCGGGCGCGTTCCGGTACGGCTTGACCCAGTTGGTCAGCGACGGCCAGTGTGCGGCGGTGCAAAATGTTCACGGCACCTTGGGCGCCCATCACGGCGATCTGCGCGGTAGGCCAGGCGAGGTTGATGTCGGCACCGAGTTTCTTGGAGCCCATCACAATGTAGGCGCCGCCGTAAGCCTTGCGGGTGATCACTGTGACCAGGGGGACGGTGGCCTCGGCATAGGCGTAGATCAGTTTGGCGCCGCGCCGGATGATCCCGCCCCACTCTTGGTCTGTGCCGGGCAGGAAACCGGGCACGTCAACAAGCGTGACCACTGGGATACCGAAGGCGTCGCAGGTCCGCACAAACCGGGCGGCTTTCTCGGATGCGGCTATGTCCAAGGTGCCGGCCATCGCTAGGGGCTGGTTGGCTACCACGCCGACGGATCGGCCCTCGATCCGCCCCAATGCGGTGATCACGTTCGGCGCGTAGGCCTCTTGCAATTCTAGGTAATCGCCCTGGTCAAGGACTGCGCCTAGGACTTCGTGCATGTCGTATGGCTGGTTGTCCTGGTCGGGGATTAGTCTGTCCAGGGCCAGGTCTTGGGGGGTTGGTGACGGGTTGAGTGGCGGGGGCGGTCCGGGCCAGGCATAGGACGGCGGGTCGGTCAGGTTGTTCGGGGGCAGGTAGCCGAGCAGCGCTTTGACGAAGTCCAATGCGTCCTGTTCGTCTTCGCCGGCGTAGTGCGCCACTCCGGACTTGGCGGTGTGGGTGGCCGCGCCGCCCAGTTCTTCGAAGGAGACGTCCTCGCCGAGCACCGTTTTGATCACGTCAGGTCCGGTGATGAACATGTGGGCGGTGCCGCGCGCCATGATGATGAAGTCGGTCAGCGCTGGGCTGTAGACAGCCCCGCCGGCGGATGGTCCCAGGATCAGCGAGATCTGCGGGATCACGCCCGAGGCGGCCACGTTGCGCCGGAACATCTCAGCGAATTGGGTCAGGCCGGCGACGCCTTCTTGGATGCGCGCGCCGCCCCCGTCCGAGATCCCGATGATCGGTACGCCCAGCCGTAACGCCAGATCTTGCACTTTGGCGATCTTTTGGCCGTGGGCTTCGCCCAACGAGCCCCCGAACACGGTGAAGTCCTGCGCGAACACGCAGACTTGCCGCCCGTCAACGGTCCCCAGCCCTGTGACTACGCCATCGCCCGGGACTTTCTTGTTTTCGAGGCCGAACGCATGTGATTGGTGGACAACCAGGGCATCTAGTTCCACGAAAGACCCGGAATCGAGCAGGTAGTCCAGCCGTTCCCGTGCCGTGAGCTTCCCTTTAGCGTGCTGTTTCGCTTTGGCTTGAGTTTCGGCTTGGCTGGCGGCGGCGCCATGCCGGGCGGCGTGATCCGCGAGTTGGCGCTCGGTCCCGGGGGCCGTCTCGGCGGCAGGTTGGGGCGCCGCAGCGGTCGCAGCCAGTGGGAGTGTGGCAGTCAAGCAAGCTCCTAGCACGGTTCGGTGGGGGCGGCGGTTTTGTAGGTTCAGCCTAAGTGCCCGATGCCGTCTCCGCCCGGCCCGCGCTCCCCTCCCGCGAATCCTTGTGTCACCGCCACAATTTGCCTCAACCCACTTTGGCCCGCCCAGACACCGCCCCCCGGCCGGTCAAGCGCGCGGGGCCCGGGGTAACGGCCCCGTTGAACCTGCCCCTGATACCGGACCGCCCCCGGCCGGTCAAGCGCCCGGGGCCCGGGTTACGGCCCCGTTGAACCTGCCCCTAATACAGGATCACCCCCGGGCCACCCAGGGCCTTGAGCAAAGTCGGCCCGCGCCTGGCGCTGTCTGCGGCGTCGAGTGTTTCAATTTATCTCCTTTCCGGTGGCGAGTGTTTCAATTTATCTCCTGCCCAACCAAGGCCAGTGCTCTGACCTGCGGTGATGCTGAGGGGCGGAG
>JAITJY010000288.1 GCA_031278675.1 Bifidobacteriaceae bacterium | reverse complement strand
CGGCGGCGGTGGCGGCCGGGGTCGGGATGGTGCGCTATCTGGGGCCGGATCGTGCGGTTGAGCGGGTCTTGTCACGCCGGCCGGAGGTGGTGCCGGGCGGTGGCCGGGTCGATGCGTGGGCACTGGGTCCGGGCGTCGCTCCGGGCGCAGATGACCAGGTGGGGCGGATTGGCCGGGCACTGAAGTGGGCTAGTTCGGAACGCGTCCCGACGGTGCTGGATGCGGGCGGGTTCCAGCTTTTGTCTGCGGGGCCGCCGCTGTTGGAGCCGTGGATTGTGCTGACCCCGCATGCTGGCGAGTTGGCGAACCTTTTGGCGGATCGGGGCGTGGCGGTGGAGCGGTCTGCTGTTGAGGCGCGGCCCGCGCATTATGCGCAACTCGCGTGCGAGTTGGTCGGCGGCACAATCTTGTTGAAGGGCCCGGACACGGTGATTGCCGGCCGTGACGGTTCGTTGTTTGTCCAGGACGATGGCGTGCCTTGGCTAGCGACCGCCGGCACCGGCGATGTGCTGACTGGGATCATTGGCGCATTGCTGGCTGGGCATAAGGATGCTGCGGCGATTGTGCCGGATTTGCCGCCGCGGATCGCGGCGCTGGGTGCGCTGGTCCATGGCCGCGCCGCTGCCCGGGCCTCAAACTGGACTAAACCGCAGGAGCCTGGGGGCGGCATCGGGCGTCCGATTGCGGCTCTTGATGTGGTGGATGCCTTGCCGGACACCATTGCGGAACTGCTCCGCTGCTGACATGAGGCGCTTCTTGCCCACCTGCGGTGCGCGGCTGGTATGCCAGAGGTGATGTGCGGCTGTGATGTGTGGCGTGGTGCGCGGCGCCCAAACTGTGGATCGCACGGACTGCGCCCAAAGCGGCGGCGGGGCGCGTAGGCTACCCTAGAAGGGCGTTGAACAGCGCTCTCCTGGGGCGTCCGACAGCGCTTGTCTGCCGCGTTTCCGCTGGTGAGAGCTTCGCTCTTGCCTGCGTCAACACCGTCCTAGACCCCCGAAGGAGTGACCGCATGAGCTTCGCCCGCGCCATCGTGAACCTTGACGCGATCCGGCATAACGCTGCGCGCTTGCTAGAGATGGCGGGCGGGGCGGAACTGATGGCTGTCGTCAAAGCGAACGGGTATGGTCACGGGGCCCAGCCGGTGGCGCGGGCGGCCATCGAGGCGGGGGCAACCTGGGTCGGGGTGGCGCAACTCAGTGAGGCGTTTGATGTGGTCGCGGAACTGGGGGCGGCGCGCAATGGAGCGCGGGTGCTGGCGTGGCTCTACCATCCGGCCGCAGACTTCGCTGCGGCGGCGGCGGCGGGGATTGAACTCGGGGTGTCGAGCCAAGCGGCGCTGAATGCGATTGGTGATGCGGTGCGTCAAGCGATCCTGGCGGGACGCGGGGCGGGGCTGATCGCGCGGGTTCACCTCAAACTGGACACTGGGCTGGGGCGGGCGGGGGCGCCGGGGACGCTTTGGACGGCACTGGTCGCTACGGCATTGCGACTGGAGGCGGAGGGCGTGATCCGTCTGGAGGGAATCTGGAGTCACTTTGCTTACGCGGATGATCCCGGGAATCCGACCATAGCGGGCCAGATCACTGCGTTCGAGGCGGGCCTGGAGCGGGCTGAGGAACTGGGGGCGCGGTTCTCGGTGCGTCACCTGGCGAACTCGGCGGCGCTGGCGACTGGACTGCCGGTGACCTATGAACTGGTGCGCCCGGGCCTTGCCCTGTATGGGATGTCGCCCATCCCGCAGGTCGCGTCCGCGAAGGATTTGGGTCTGATCGGGGCCATGACCCTGGAAAGCTATCTGTCCCTAACGAAACCTGTTCCCGCAGGTCAGGGGCTTTCATACGGACATATGTATGTGACTGAGCGGGATACAGTGACCGGGCTTGTGCCGGTTGGATACGCCGATGGGATATTCCGGTCGGCGTCTAACCGGGGACGAGTGCGCGTAGGCGGCCGCAACCTGACCGTGGCCGGCCGGGTTTGTATGGATCAGTTCGCGCTTGATTTGGGTTTGGGCGCCGTTGATCGAGTGGGTGACCGCGTCCTGATCTTCGGCCCCGGTTTGGACGGCGAGCCCACCGTCCAGGATTGGGCTGATGCCGCCGGCACCATTGCCTACGAAATCACCACCCGTATCCCGCCGCACATCGAACGCTATTACGTGGGCCGTGGCACGTCATCAGGACGCTTCAAGTGACGGCGCAAACCCCGTCCGCCGCAGGTGGAGCGGCGCATCCGCCCGGCTGCGTGGGTCATCCCGTGGGGCATCCCGCGCCCGATGCCGTCCCCCCGCCCCTCGGGTCCGCTGGCGTCTCTTCGCCCCTCGGGTCCGCTGGCGTCTCGCCGTCCCTTGGGTCCGCTGGCGTCCCGCGACCCCCTGGGTCCGCTGGCGTCTCGCCGTCCCTTGGGTCCGCTGGCGTCTCTCCGTCCCTTGGCTCCGCTGGCGTCTCGCCGCCCCCCGGGTCCGCTGGCGCCCCGCGACCCCCTGGGTCCGCTGGCGTCGCGCCGCCCCCCGCCCCGGCTGAGGGTGTTGTCGGGGGGCCGGGTCTCGGGCCAGCTGCCGTCCCCCCGCCCTTCGGGTCCGCTGGCGTCTCGCCGCCCCCCGCCCCGGCTGAGGGTGTTGTCGGGGGGCCGAGTCTCGGGTCTGCTGCCCTCCCTCCGTCCCTTGGGTCCGCTGGCGTCTCGCCGCTCCCCGCCCCGGCTGAGGGTGTTGTCGGGGGGCCGAGTCTCAGCGAGGCGATCGGGTCGCCAATCGAGTTGCCGACGGCGGAGGCGACGCGGGCGTTGGGCGCCAGTTTGGCGCCGCTGCTG
>JAITJY010000270.1 GCA_031278675.1 Bifidobacteriaceae bacterium | reverse complement strand
GCCTTCGAGTATGACATCGACGAATAGGTGGGCGGCCGAATTGAATGCGATGAGTAAACGACGAGTCCGAACCCATGAACGTTCGGCCCAGCGGACCCAGTAACCCACTGGCCTGCATGGTTGAGCCGCCTTAGGGAATCGAACCCCAGACCTATTCATTACGAGTGAATCGCTCTGCCGACTGAGCTAAGGCGGCGCCGCGTGGCCGCTGGCCTAGAGCCGCGCGGGCGGCGCGTCCCACCTTAGCGCAGCCCGCGAACGGAACCAACCGGGCAACCAGCCAGGCCGGCCGGCGCGGCCAGCTATCTGATAAGCCACGGCCTGGGTCCCAGCCAGAAGGTCCGCCGATGCCGCAACAGTGGGGTCTCAAAACGGTCCGCCCAGCCGAAGGGCCGCCGCGACCCAGCCACGGGCCGGCCGCGGCGTAGCCAAGGCGCGGCCGAAGGGCCGCCAAGACCGAGCCCAAACCGAGCCAAAGACCAGCCAAAGACCAGCCAAGGACCAGCCAAGGACCAGCCAAGGACCAGCCAAAGACCAGCCAAAGACCGGGACAAGGACCAGCCAAGGACCAGCCAAGGGCGGCCAAGACCGAGCCAAAAGCCGCCTAAAACCCAGCCGGAGGGCGGCGGCGCGGAGGCCTCGGGAATACCAGAGGCCGCCAAGGCGTTGGTAGAGATGTGAGCAAAAGTAAGGGTAGCCTTGCCATACGGGCACGGGCGTTGGCCTTCGGACTCGCCACGATGCTCGCAACTTTGACAACCATCGTCACCGCGCAACTCGACACTTCGGCCGCCCAGGCGGCCGAGGTGGTGACCTTCACGGTCAACTCGACCGCGCTGATCGCGCCTGACCCCTCATGCGACGGGGCAGGCGGCGAATGCACTCTGCGCGAGGCGCTTGAGTCCGCCAACGCGGTGCCACCGGGTGCCGATGTGCTGATCAACGTGGACGAGCGCGTCGAGGGGAACATTCCCTTCCCAACCAGCAGCGACGTCGAACCGCTGATGTACAAAGGCACCACAGCCGGGCTCGACGCCGACGGCGCCGTGTTCTGGGCCGACCGCCCAATGACCATCGATCTTGGCGGCAGGCTGCACTTGGTGCCGGGGGCGAGCGCTTCGACCGCCGCTTTCGACCTCGTCACCGGCATCTTTGTCGACGCGGAGAACGTCCACCTGAAGAACTTCACCAACTGGTTCTCGAGCGCGACCGCGATTATGTTCTCCGGCGCCTCCAGCGGTTCGTCGCTCGACGGCGGATCCAGTATTCAGACGGCCAACAACCACACCGACCGCCAGATCGCCATCTGGGCTCCGGCCAGCGATCTGACCATCTCCAACTACATCATGGGGCGCCAGAACAACCCCGATTACGACGGCTCGATAGTGATTGAAGGCACCGCGGCGAAGCGCTCGCTGGCAAATATCACGATCTCGAATGTGACCTTCGACAACTCCCTCGACTCCTCCACTTGCAGCTCGTCTGATGGGCGGGGCTGCTCTGCGCATGGCATCAACCTCCAGGCCGGCGCCAGCCTGGACGGCCTGGTGGTGGAGAATTGCTCGTTCGTCAACTTCACAGGTTCCCGGGTGCCGATCGACGCTTCCTCCGGCGGCGATCAGTCGAACTGGGACATTCGCGGCAACACCTTCAAAGACATCAGGGTCAGCGATTCGGTGGGGCCCACAGGGGAAGGGTATGCCGCGGTCCGGTTGCCCACAGACGAAACTTTCAGCGGCTCAAGCTACATCCGCGACAACGTCTTCAACAACTCCAGCCCGGCGTCCCAGGGCAAGCAAGGGCTGGCAATCTACTGGAACGGAGCTGTCAGCAGCTTAACTTCGACAACGCCATCGACCGTGTTCATCGAGGACAACTACTTCGATGGCTACCTCATGCCGGTTAGGATCTACCAGACCGGCACCCTGACGGTTCGCCGCAACACCTTTGGCCCGGCCAGCGGGTCGCAGTCTGATCCCAAGGACGAGGAGGCCGGGGGCACAAGCACCTGGGCCAAGTTCATGTTCAACAACTGGGACGCGACGGCGAACCGGAACATCCGGACCTGGCACCCCCAGTCCGCGACTATCACGGACTGTGTTTTGCAGGTCAAAGTCGAGCCCCCGACCAGCGGAACCGCGCCCAGCACGCCGGTCACATTGGACTTCTACTGGACCGCCGCGAACCAGGCTGAGGAGTATTTGGGCAGCGTGCACAACCTCACCAGCGCCACCACTGTGGCGTTGGAGCAGTTGCCCCGGTCGGCCGGCCACATCCGCCTCCAGACCCAGGGCCGGGGCGCGACCGACGCCCAAGCGGAGTCGTCCCAGTACTCGCGGACAGTCCCGGTGGCAGCCCCGCCCACCTGCCAGCCCGCGCTCGAAATCGACTTGCGGGGGTGGGCCGAGGTCCCGTCCGGCGCCACCAGCCACGACCAGATTCTCGCTTCAGGCGCTATTGAGTTGGACGATGCCGTCTCCGTCACCTCGGGCACGCCGCTTTGGTTCACCTACACCGTGCGCAACACGGGCGGTGTGGTTCTGCGCGAGGTCTTGGTGCGCGACTCGCAGCAAAACCCGGTCTGCCAGATCGAGGTGATCCCAATTGGCGCGACGGCAGGCTGCGCCCGCCAAACGGTGGCCTGGGAATCCGGTGAATGAACCGGATTCCCAGGCCAAACCTGCCCTTGTCTTCCGCGTTTCCGCTGGTCAGCGTACCGCTGCCCGGCGTCAACACGGTCGGAGCGTGGTTATTCACCACGCTCCTGGGAATCCGGTGAATGAACCGGATTCCCAGGCCAAACCTGCGCTTGCCTTCCGCGTTTCCGCTGGTCAGCGTACCGCTGCCCGGCGCGGGCAGGGTCGGAGCGTGGTTATTCACCACGCTCCTGGACCACCCGGGAACCCAAACCTGTTGCTACTGGTTGCTGGTGGCGGTGCCGCCGGAGTGATCGCAGACCGCGCCTTCAAACAATCCGCCCCTGGCCGTGATGGCGAAGTCCTTGACCTTGCCTTCATCCGCCCTGACGCCGATGCACCAGCTCTCGGGGCCCTCGAAATGCGACGAGGGCTGCAAGTCGACGCCCTCGGTCCTGGGCAGGGTGATGTCTTCGTCGCCATAGCTTGAGTGCACCTCGATGCGGTAGCTGTCTCCAGCGGCGCTGATGGCAATCTCTGTATCGGGGGAGGCGTCGGCGTAGATGGTGGCGACCTCAGCGGCCAAGGCCCCCACATTGGCCCGGGCGGACGAGTCAACCGCCTTGCCCTGCTGCTGGGTGAACAGCGGCAGCGCGACCGCCGCCAGAATCACCAGAACCAAGATCAGGATCCCGCCGCCCACCGCCAGGGCGACAATCAGCCCGGTGCGGCTCTTGGGCGGGGCGGCCGGCTGGTGGCCAGGCTGAAAACCGGCCGCGTAACCAGGCGGGTAGCCAGGCTGATAGGCGGGCGGCGGACCAGGCGGGTAGCCCGGCTGGGCGCCGGGCGGATAGCCGGGGGCGGCTTGGCCCTGGCCTGCCTGGCCGCCCGGCGGGGCGGCGGCCACCGGGTAATACCTGCCGTCAGGCGCTAGGTAGCAGCCGGGCGGCGGCCCGGCTGGGGGGAGGGGGCTTGGCCCGGGCTGGCCTTCAGACATTGAACGCTCCTCTCGCGGGGAAACCAGGCGGCTTGCGATCAGCCCCCACGCTACAAGCCAGGGTGGGTAAAGTGAAAGCCTGACCGTCGAAAGGAGCTGCTATGCCGACCACCGACGCAACCGCCGCCG
>JAITJY010000213.1 GCA_031278675.1 Bifidobacteriaceae bacterium | reverse complement strand
CCGCCTTCGCCATACCGTGGTGGGTCCTCCTGGCCGGCCCGGCAATCTCGGTGGTGATTGGTGCCCTGGCGGGGCTCTATCCCTCCCTCAAGGCGGCGCGACTGTCGCCCACGGTGGCGCTGCGCGCCATCTGAACATACGTTCGGTCTAACCGCCCTTTGCCAGGCCAACAACTAAGAGGCCGCCTGTGGCGGGACGGCCCTGCGGCAAAGCACAGCACCGCACGGCCGAGTGGGGTTCGCCGCGCACCAGGTCAGGCGCCGCCCGCGCCCAATCCCGTCTAGCCGCGCCGTTTGGTCCCACCAGAACGCCGGCGCTTGCGTTCCAGGGCAGCGGCAACGTCCGGGACGTAGTGGTTTTCTTCGTCACGCGGTGGTCGGTAGTAGTTCTTGCGCGGCGGGCGCTCCGGGACCTCCAGCGGCTCCGGCAGCAGGTGCTCGTAAGGCACCGAAGACAACAGATGGGCGATGACGTTGATTCGCGACCGCTTTTTGTCTTCCGACTCCACGGTGTACCACGGCGACGTGACGGTATCCGTTGCTAGAAACATGTCATCTTTTGCTCTGGAATACTCCTCCCAGCGGGTAATTGCCGCCATATCCATGGGACTCAGTTTCCAGCGCCGCAACGGGTCTTCCATCCGCGCTTTGAACCGTTTTTCCTGTTCCACATCGCTCACCGAGAACCAGTATTTCCGCAGCATAATGCCGTCCTCGATGAGCAGGTTCTCAAAGACCGGGACCTGGCGGAGGAACAGCTTATACTGTTCTTGAGTGGCAAAGCCCATGACCCGCTCCACTCCGGCACGGTTATACCAGGACCGGTCAAAAATGGTGATCTCACCGGCCGAAGGCAAATGCGCCGCGTAACGCTGGAAATACCATTCGCCTTGCTCGCGCTGCGTCGGTTTAGGCAACGCCGCCACATGGCAAAACCGCGGGTTGAGATATTGGGTGATCCGCGCGATAGCGCTGCCTTTGCCGGCGGCGTCCCGTCCCTCACAGATCACCACCAGGCGTTTGCCTTCGCGTTTGATCCATTCCTGCATGGTCACCAACTCCGATTGGAGCCGGTACAACTCAGCCTCATAGGCCTTGGTCGACAGTTTCTTGGGTGACTGCGGGTGCGGTTCGTAATTGGGGATCGGCGGTGACGTCATAAGACAAGGGTAGTGACCGCCGGGGCGCCGCCGCCGCCTTGGCCCAGTGGTTAGCACGACGCGCCGGGCTGGCGCAGCCGGCCCTGGGCCGTACCCGCGCGCACCCGGCCAGCTCTAACGCGAAAGTGAACCGTTTGCGCGGGTCAGCGCGCTCCGCGCAAGATTATGTCCGGTCCTACTTTCCCCCATCACGGCGACGGCACAGGCGGCTGAGAAGCTAACCCACCCCCGCCAGGGGCCGGTCAGCGGTTGGCGCGGTGGCGCATAGCCCGGCGGGCCTCCAAATTGTCTTGGCGTTCGCGCAGGGCCTGGCGCTTGTCCCACTCGCGCTTACCGCGGGCTAGAGCAATCTCCACCTTGGCGCGGCCACCCCTGAAATAAAGCTGCAGCGGCACCACGGTGACGCCCGCCTCGCTGGTCTTGGCCGCCCACTTGCGGATCTCGTCCTTGTGGAGCAACAGCTTACGTTTGCGCCGGGGCGCATGATTGGTCCAAGAGCCCTGCGCATATTCGGGGATGTGGACGCCTTCCAGCCAGGCCTCACCGGCTTCAAAGGACACCCAGCCATCAGCCAGGGAAGCCATCCCCGCACGCAGTGCTTTGACCTCATTGCCGGTCAGGGCCAAACCGGCCTCCAAGGTCTGATCCAAGTGGTATTCGTGGCGCGCCTTGCGGTTGGTTGCCACCACCTGTTTCCCATCTGGTCTAGCCACACTATGTGGCCGAAACCTTTGCACCTGAGCCGAGTTTCGCTGACTCGGGGTCCCCGCAAAACCTCGGAGCGAAGCGGCCAGAGTTTGTGGGGTGCCTCTAGCCATCAGTCACCTACCAAAGACTCGGCCGGGCGGGCTACGGCGACACAGATCATGGGCGGGGTTCCCTAAGAGATGTAATTCATCGGGTTGACCACCCCGGCTGCCGAACCAATACCGATCTCAAAATGCAGATGACAACCCGTCGAGGCGCCGGTGGTGCCGACATTCGCGATCTGTTGACCCTGTGAGACCGTATTCCCGGTAGAAACCAAAATGCCGCCATTGACAATGTGGTTGTAGGTCGAAAACATCAACTGGCCGCCCACATTCCCGTGGCTGATCACCACCCGGTTGCCGTAGCCACCGGCCCAGCCCGTGAAGATAACCGTCCCCGCCGCCGAGGCGTAGATCGGGGTGCCGCAGCCCGCCGAGAGGTCCACGCCATCGTGATGGCGGCTGGTGCCGTAGATCGGGTGGATCCGCCACCCGAACGGCGAAGAGACCCGGATGGAGGTGAGCGGACGGCCGAAGAAGCCCGATGGCGTCGGCGGCGGTTCCGCACCCGTGACCGGCGGTGCCAGATTGTTCTTCGCCCGTTCCTCCGCCAAGAGCCGGTCCAACTCCGCTATGACATTGGCGTTCTCCTCTTCGAGCTGCGCCTTCGCGGCCTCGTCGGCCTGCTTCTTCGCCTCCAAGTCGGCGGCGAGTTGCTCCATCGAGGCCTTGAGCTCCTCCAGTTCAGCCTTCGCCTCCTCGGCGGCAGCGCGGGCGGCATCGGCCTTCGCCAGCGCTTTTTCGGCCTTGTCTTTCAGTTCGGCGATCTGAGCGGTGACGGACTCTAGGCGGGCCTGGCGGTTCTTGTTGGCGGCGGCCGACTGCTGGGCGCGCGTGATCACCGAGGTGCGGGTACGGGCCGCGGCCTCGGCGGCCATAAGGTCCCGGGCGGCATCGTCGATCGAACTGGCCCCCAACAAGACCAACAATTCCGAATCGCCGGCGGCCCGGCCCATCAACGAATCGCGCGCCAACGCCCCCAAAGACAAACGCGATTCGCGGGCCAACTCGACATCTTCTTCAAGCTGGGCGCTGACCTCGGCCTTTTGTGACTCTGCCCGTGCCAGCGCCTGGACCGTCTCTTCGTATTCTTGCTGCGCGCCGGCGAACTCCGCTTGGGCGGCCTCCAAGGTGGCCTGGGCCAGCGGCAACTCCTTGTTAGCGGCCTCAAGACTGAGATAAGCCTCAGCCAGAGCCACCGATGTGCCCTCAAGATCTGACCGGAGCTGGTCGATCTGCTCCTGGTTGGCCGCGCGCTGGCGCTCCAACTCATCCTTGTCCCGGGCGGCATTCGACGGGCCAGCCCCACCCGCCAAAACGAGTCCGAAAGCCAGCACAGCCCCGGTAGCCGCCCGGCGCAACCGAGATAGCGCAACCATTGAACTAATGCCCTTTCCTTCGGTGAGAGTTGTCGTTTCCCGGTATGAAGTCTAAGCCGACCTCCTGCGTCACACCCGGGTGAAACGGCGGAGTGTCAAGACTGAACTGAGGCCGGCCAACGCCACAGCGGCCGCCACCAGATATGGTGCCACAGCGAAAGCGTCCCACGCGTGGATTGAGCCCATCACCAAAGTGAAATTATCTTCTACCCAACCGGCCAACCAGAAATGAGTCACCCCCCACAACGTACCCACCGCCAGAGCCGAACCCAACAATGCGGCCACTGCGCCCTCCAGCATGAAAGGTAGCTGGATAAACAGGTTCGAGGCGCCCACCAGGCGCATGATCCCCGTTTCGCGTTGGCGCGACAGCGCAGACAGGCGGATCGTGGTGGTAATCAGCAGCACGGCGGCCGCCGCCAGGACCGCCGCCACGGCCAAGGCCGCCAGGCGCACCTTGCCCAACAAGTCAAACAACGTCTGGAACAAGTCGGACTGGTCCACGGCCTGCAAAACCCCAGGCATGGTTGAGACCGCATCCGTCACTACCTCAAACTTGTCCGGGTCCGTCAGCTTGACCCGGACAATGGGACCGAAGGTCTCCACCGTGATCTGCTCCGCCATATAGGTACCCGCATAGCGTTCCTGGTATTCGTCGAACACTTCTTGGGCGCTTTGGACCGTGACCTGCTCCACATAAGGCGCGTATTCCTCGGACTCAAGGCGATCCGTGATCGCCTTCTGCTGGTCTGTGGTAACAGCCCCACCAGCACAGTTACCTTGGTCTACCGGGTCAACCGGGCACAGGTAAACCGACACCTCAACCTTGCCGTACCACTCCCCCTGGATGCGGTCAACCTGGATCTGCATCATCAGGGCCGATCCGACAGCCGTCAACGACACGAATGTCACCAGGATCACAGCACCGATCATCGACGCATTGCGCCGAAACCCGTGCAGAATCTCTCCGAGGACAAACCGAAAACGCATCAGACCTCCGCCCCGTAGTAACCGGACGCCTCATCACGCACCACCGCGCCTTCGACCAGTTCAACCACTCTGTGCTGGGCCTGATCCACCAAACCGACATCATGAGTGGCCATGACCACGGTGGTGCCGGTCTGGTTGACCCGCTCCAGCACCGCCATGATCCCCTCCGACGTGCGCGGGTCAAGGTTCCCGGTCGGTTCGTCCGCCAAGAGGATCTGCGGCCGGTTGACCACCGCACGGGCTATCGCCACCCGCTGCTGTTCACCCCCGGACAATTCATGCGGCGTCCGCTTTTCTTTGCCCGCCAACCCGACCAGGTCCAGCACATCCGGCACCGTCCGCAAGATCGCGTGGCGCGGCCGCCCAATCACCTGCATGGCGAAAGCCACATTCGCGAACACACTCTTGCGTTCCAGGAGCCGGAAATCCTGGAACACCGACCCGATTTGGCGCCGGAACCGCGGGATGCGCCGCTGCGGCATCTCGGTCAGATCCTGACCTAACACAAAGACCCGGCCCGCCGTGATGCGTTCTTCCCGCAGCACAATCGACAACATGGTGGACTTGCCCGAGCCGGATGCGCCCACCAGGAAACAGAACTGCCCCCGCGGGATCTCCAAGCTGACCGCATCAAGAGCGGGGCGCGCGCCCCGCGCATAGATTTTGGTGACATTTTCGAATCTGATCACTGATTGCCTTACGAATTTGTACTTCCCCGTGCCGTTCCACCATAGGCACTTTGCCTGAGTCAGCCAGCCCGACACGCCGCGAACGGGCCAGACGCCGCAGGCGGGCGGCGCTCGGCGGCGCCCAACACCGCCCGGCGCGAACAACGCGGAGGCGAGGGGGAAGCGGGGCGAGGCGGCATCGTGCGCGGGACGGGAGGGGACGTGGGCGGGACGTGGGCGGGACGTGGGCGGGACGGCATCGTGCGCGGGGCGGGTAGACTGGCGCAGGCCAACTGGACAACGTTGAAGGAGAAACCATGTCGCGACGGGCACGCAAGCGCCGCTCCCGGAAGAACTCAGCCGCAAACCACGGCAAGCGGCCGAACGCGTAACAGCGGTTCAGGCCAGTTCGGGCACCGCGCCGGACAATTCCGCAATGTGCAGGGAGATGCGGTGGCGCAAATGATCTGGCGCGGCTTCGGTGCAAGCGCGCCTGACCAGGCCTTTCAGGCGAATGTGGACATCGGCCTCATGTGAACAAGACTCGCAACCCTCAAGGTGTTGCAACATGGCGATTAGCTCTCCCCCGTGTAATTCGTCATCGATGAAGCGGTGCACTCTGGCGACCACCTCCTCGCACAGAAAATCCCCCAGATGGCTCATGTCTTGTCCTCCGCTCCGAGCGAGTCGGCGCCACGCGGTTTCATGCCCTGGCTGGTCAGGATCTTGCGCAACTGGGCCCGGGCACGGTGGAGCCGCGACATAACGGTTCCGATGGGCGTGTCCATGATGGCTGCAATCTCCTTGTACGAATAGCCTTCGACATCAGCGTAGTACAGAACGAGCCGATAATCATCAGGTAGGGAGGCTAATCCTTCTTTAACACGGTTGTCCGTCAAACGGTCCAGTGCCTCTAGCTCGGCGGAGCGCAGCCCGGTCGAATCATGTGATGCGGCCTGCATGATCTGCCGGTCCTCGACATCATCGGTGTCCGCCTGCACCGGAGTCCGCTGCTTCTTCCGGTAATCATTGATATAAGTGTTGGTCAAGATCCGGTGCATCCAGGCTTTCAGGTTGGTGCCATCGCGGTACTGGTGAAAATTGGCGAAAGCCCTGGTGTAGGTCTCCTGGACCAAATCTTCGGCGTCCGTCGGGTTGCGAGTGATCCGCAGAGCCGCCGCGTAGAGCTGATCGATCAGCGGCATGGCATCCCGCTCGAAGGTTTTTGCCTTGGCGGCCTGAGTATTCTTGCGGTCTACCGTGTCTTGCTGATGCGGTACGTTGACGGTTTGGCGGGTACTACCCCCGTCGGTATGCTGGTTCGCCACATCATCTAAGTTTATTGCATAGGGGAGTGTGTTCCGGTCTTCGGCCACAGTTCGGGTTACCTCGCTCACGACGGTGCTCACAATCTCGTCAAACAACGCGCCCCACTGGCGTATTCCCGCCATCTGGGAAAGACTTGTCAACCATGAGTATCATCCGCGTCAAAGCCCGGGCCCTGATCGGGGCCGCCGTGATCGCTGACAGCGTAGACGCGCTGCGCAGCCCGACTAGCCACGAAGCCATCGCCGGTCCCCTGGTTGCCAAGTTCAACGAGGTCACCGGCCAGTCAATCACCCCAGCCCAGGCGGTCAAAGGCACCGCCATCGGTGCGGCGGTCGGTGGTGGGCTGATCGCCAGTTCCATAGCCCCGCGGTTGGGCGCCTGCGCCACCTTGGCCGCCAACGTCCCAGCCGTTTTGTTCGGTTACCGCTTTTGGACCATCCAGGACGATGCCGACCGCCGCGCCATCCTCCGCACCGCCTTCTTCGCGCGGCTCGCTTTGGTTGGCGCAGCGTTGCTGATCCTGGCTACGCCACGGCGGGCGGGACGCTCCGAGGACAAGAAGCACTCCGGGAAGCGCGGCGCCGGCCGCGGCAAGCATCGCAAAGGCCAGCCTGCGGCGTGACTGGGCCCGCACCAGTTCCCCGCCCCTGGCCAGCGCCCTATGCGCCAGGGCCGGTCGACGCCACCGTAACCCTGCCCGGATCGAAGTCGTTGACCGCCCGCTACCTGGTCTTGGCAGCCTTGGCGGAGGGTCCCAGCGTGCTCCGGGGCGCGCTGCGCGCGCGCGACACAGAGTTGATGGTCGCAGCGCTGAGGGCGCTCGGGGCTGACATAACCGTCCCGGCGGGCAGCGCCGGGCGGACCTCGCCGGGCGCGTTGCGGGTGGCCCCAGCCGGCCCGGATGTGGGGCTAGCCGGAACCGAAATGCGAGTTGAGCCAGGCGCGTTGCGGCCGGCCCCAGCCGGCCTGGATGTCGGGCTAGCCGGAACCGAAATACGAGTTGAGCCAGGCGCGCTGCGGCCGGCCCCAGCCGGCCTGGATGTGGGGCTAGCCGGAACCGTCATGCGATTTGTGCCCGCCGTCGCGGCGCTGGCCCCCGGATGGACTCGGTTCACCGGTGATGCCGCAGCCGCACGGCGTCCTATCGAACCGCTGCTGCGAGCCCTAGAACAACTCGGGATTGCGGTCCAGCGCACACCGGGCGCCACGTTGCCGTTCGCTGTCCTGGGGCGCCGCCATCTCCCGGGCGGGAGCGTCACCTTGGACGCGAGCGCGTCCAGCCAGTTCCTGAGCGCCTTGCTGCTGGCCGCCCCCCGCTTCACGCAGGGCTTGGCGGTCCGCCTGGAGCCGGCCCGCTTACCGTCCCGCCCGCATGTCGCCATGACGCTCGCAGCGCTGCGGGCCTTCGGCGCCAGCGCCAGCGAACCATCACCAGACAACAACACCTGGCGAGTGGCGTCCGGTGGCCTGACCGGCCGCGACATCGGGATCGAACCCGATCTGACGAACGCCGCACCGTTCCTGGCCGCCGCCGTGGCGACCGGCGGAACCGTCCGGATCGAAGGCTGGCCGGCCACCACCACGCAGGCTGGCGCCTTGATGCTGGATTACCTGATGGCCTTCGGCGCCACGCCAACCCTGACGGGTGGCACACTCGCCGTCACCGGCACAGGACCAATCCAGGGCGTCGATTTGGACCTGGCCGACGCGGGTGAACTGGCTCCCACCGTGGCGGCCCTCGCGGCGCTGGCGACGAGCGCGAGCCACTTGGGCGGCATCGGGCATCTGCGGGGCCACGAAACGGACCGCCTAGCTGCGTTGGCCTGCGAAATCAACCGTCTGGGCGGGCGGGCGCAGGTGGTGGCCGATGGGCTGACAATCCGGCCCGCTCCCCTCCACGGCGCCCACCTGGCGACTTACGGCGATCACCGGATGGCGATGTTCGGGGCCGTGGCGGGCCTGCGCGTCAAAGGCGTGGTGCTGGAGGATATCGGCGTGACCACCAAGACATTCCCGGGGTTTGCGGCGGCGTGGGCGGGGTTGGTGTGAGCGGCCAGTGGGACCACCTGACGGACGATGACGTCCGCGTCCGCCCGCCGCGCCGCGGTTCACGCCCGCGCACCAAGACCAGGCCCGCGCATGCGGGGGCCGTCGCCGGGTTTGTCGATGCCGTGGACCGGGGCCGCTACCGCGTGCATGTCGCGGGTCGCGAGGTGATGGCGATCAAGGCTCGGGAATTGGGGCACCGAGGAGTTGTGGTCGGGGACGAAGCTCATCTAGTGGGTGACTTGTCGGGGGACGATGACGCCCTAGCCCGGATTGTCCGCGTCTCGCCGCGGCGGACCGAGTTGCGGCGCGCGACCGAAGAGGGGCGGGGCCGCGAGCGGGTGATAGTCGCCAACGCTGACCGGATGGTGATTGTGGCGTCCGCCGGCGCCCCCGCGCCGAATCCCCGCCTGATCGACCGGCAGTTGGTGGCGGCTTATGAGGCCGGGTTGGATGCGGTGATTTGCTTGACCAAGGCTGATTTGGGCGGCGGCGGAGGGCTCGTGGAGTTATATGAGGCGTTAGGCGTCCGGGTGGTTCTAACGGGGCGGGGCGGATTGGCTGGCGCGGGCGGCAAGCCGCCTTTGGTTGGCCTGGCCGGGGTGGCTGAGGTGGCTGAGGCGGCCGGGGGCGGCAAGCCGCCTTTGGTGGGGCTGGACGGGGTGGCTGCACTGCTGACCGGGCGGGTTTCGGTGCTGGTGGGACACTCCGGGGTGGGTAAATCGACCCTGATCAACGCGTTGATACCGGGGGCGGTGCGGGCCACCGGACACGTCAACGCGGTCACTGGCAAGGGTCGGCACACTTCGTCTTCGGCTGTCGCGTTGCCACTGGCCAGCGGCGGCTGGGTGATCGACACGCCGGGGGTGCGTTCCTTTGGGCTCGCTCATGTGCCGCCGGACGCCGTCCTGGAGGCTTTCCCGGACTTGGCCGCAGTCGCGGCGAACTGCCCGCGCGGGTGTGCTCACAGCTCCGCGAGCGCAGACTGCGCCCTGGAGACCTGGGCTGCGTGCGAAGCCGAAGGCGGGGGTGGATCCGGGGTGACGGGCGGAGCTGACGGAACCGCTGGCGCCGGGGCCGAGGGCGGGGTGATCCGGGCGGCGCGGGCGGCGCGGCTCGAGTCATACCGCCGCATCGTGGCGGGGCTCGCCGACTAAACCTCGA
>JAITJY010000207.1 GCA_031278675.1 Bifidobacteriaceae bacterium | reverse complement strand
GGTGCTTCAGCGAGGTTGATCGCCGCAGCGTGGTCCAACAGTGCACCCGGGCCGGATTTCGCCAGGGGCAGGACGGCGCCTTGCGCAATCACGGCAAGTTCACCCGAAGTAGCGAGTTGAGCCAGCCCTACCGAGGCGTAAGCCGATACCGCCAACTCGAAATCGGCTGCCTGCGCATATTCGCCGGCGGCGGTCGCCACCAGCAACGCCATCTGAACGCGTCTGGTGTCCTCCGATTGACGCACCATCAGGCGGCCGGTGCGCGCCGTTGAGCGCCAGTGGATGGCCCGGCGGTCTTCGCCCGCCACATATTCGCGCAGCGAATGGAACGAGATGTCCGCTTCGGAGGCCTGACCAGTCGGTTTACCCTCGATATCCTTTGCCATACCGGACGCACCAACCGGCACGGGGATGGTCTTGGGGTAGACCACCACCTCCAGCGGCTCACCCCAAGACCAGGTCCGGGCCACCATCCCGAACGGGTCGCCGCGCACCGCCTGGAGTGGGCCAACGCGCAGCACGCCGCGCCGCCCGGTGGGAATTGTGATCGCTGCGGTGGCGCTCGATCCGGGCGCCAGCGCAGGCAGCACCAGCCCGACGCCTGAGCCGCCCACCGGGAGAGTCGCCCGGCGCGGCCCGCTCCGCCGTACCCCCAGGTTCTTGACGGTCGCCGTGAGCCCCGGATCGCCGCCCACCCCCACCCGCCGATGCCGCGCCGCCAGTTCAGCGGAGAGCCTCACCCGGCCGATCGCCGTAGCGCTGCCCACCACAAAGACTGCGGTGATGGCGCCTCCGGGCGCTGCCAGTTCCGGCCAGCCCGCCATCCAGCCGGCCACGAGCGCGCCGAGCCCTGCACCCAAGGCGCCCCACCCCCAGGGGCTTACCGCGCGGCATCGTGCACTGCGGCGCGACGGCGCGCCGAGCCCGGCACCCAAGGCGCCCCACCCCCACGGCTGCACGGCGCGGGATCGTCTACTCCGGCGCGACGGCGCGCCGAGCCCGGCAGCCGAGGCACCCCACCCCCACGGCTGCACGGCGCGGGATCGTGCACTGCGGCGCGACGGCGCGCCGAGCCCTGCACCCAAGGCGCCCCACCCCCAAGGGCTTACCGCGCGGGATCGTGCACTGCGGCGCGACGGCGCGGCCTGGTCCATTGTGGCCTGTGGTCTCATGTCAACTGGCGGCGCGCGCTAGGCGCGAATCGCCCGCGTGGGGGGTCGGCACTGTGCGGAGCGTGTCGGCAATGATGTCGGCGGGCTGGACGCGATCGATCTGGGCGTCCGGGGTGATGATGAGGCGGTGGGCCAGGACGGCCTGCGCGAGGGCCTGGACGTCATCGGGCGTGACATACTCGCGGGCTTGCGCCATGGCGTAAACCTTGGCGCAACGGGCCAACGCCAAACCGCCGCGCATCGATACTCCAAGCTCGCAGCGCTGATCAGTACGGGTTGCTTCAATCAAATTGACGATATAATCCAGCACATTAGGCGCGATATACGCGCCGGCTGCGAGCCCAGACAACTGAGCCACCCGCTCCGTCCCAATCACCGGCCGGATGGCGCTAGTCCGGTCGATCCGCGCGCTGTCCGCAACCAACGCCACCGCCGTCGCGTGATCGGGGTAGCCGAGGGAGGTGCGCAACAAGAACCGGTCGAGTTGCGCCTCCGGCAGCGGATAGGTGCCCAGTTGCTCCACCGGGTTCTGGGTGGCTATCACCATGAACGGCTGGGGCACCGGGTGGGTCTCCGCGTCGATCGTGACGTGGCGTTCCTCCATGACCTCAAGCAACGCGGATTGGGTCTTGGGGCTCGCCCGGTTGACTTCATCCGCCAACAGGATAGAACTAAACACCGGGCCCGGCCGGAAATCGAATTCGCGGGTCCGCTGGTCGTAGACGTTGGCACCGACCACATCCGAGGGCAGCAGATCAGGCGTGAACTGGATGCGGCCGGTGCTGCCCCGCAACGCGGCCGCCAGCGCCTTAGCCAGGGAGGTCTTGCCCGTCCCGGGGACATCTTCTAACAACACGTGGCCGCCGGCGAACATGGCCGTCAAAACCAGCCCGATCGCATTGACCTTCCCCCTGACCGCAGTTGAAATAGCACCGTTGAGCTGCGCGAACTCGCGCGCGAACATAGCTGGCGCTGAGGCATCCATGATTCTCCTTGGGTGGGTTGGGCGCTATGGCGTAGGACTTGGGCTGGGCTGGGCGCCAGGTGAGGCGCTATGTGTCGCGGGTGAGGCGCCAGGCGAGGCGCCAGGCGGCCCCCCAAGTGAGGCGCCGGGGGTCGGCGTGGGACTGGCCGGCGCGGTATAGACAGGATAAGTCAACTCGGTCACCGGCGAGGCGCCGTCATCATTGACCGCCCTGACCCGGACACTCCCCGCCCCGTGACCAATCACCGCGAACTCGAAAGCCGCCGCAGGCTCGGCCAGTTGCCACGAGATCGCCGAGTTGTACTCCAACCGCACCGGCAGGCCACCGGCATCGCCAATGACGCAGCCGACCACCCGGACCCTGGACGCGTCGACCCGTTCAGCGGCGCAGTTCGTCACCGCAGCCGGTTTGGAGGTGACCCGCGCCGTGGCGCTGACCGGGGCGGCACAGAACGGATCAGGGGCGCCCGGCACCCAAGTGCCCTGGGTGGGGGTAATGCAATAGTCCATCTGGAAGCTGTATTGGCCGGCGCCCAGGGCGGTGAAGACGGCCTGCGGGCGGACCAGCCTGGCTCCGCCCCAATAGTAGTTCGCCGTGGTGGTGACGCCCGCGATCGGTGGCACCCCGGGCCAAGCGACGCTCACCTCCCCCGCCCCGGCCGCTCCCCCGGACGAGCCGTTGGCGCTCATGGCGCCCAAGGCCGGGAGCGCATCAGGCCACTGCGCGTACAAAGGGGTCGCCTCCGATGTCACGTCGCTCACCCCAGTTTTCGCGGAGGTCGCTTTGACATAGAACGATGCCGCTTCCCCCACCCCCAGCGCCACCGAACAGGTCTGCGCGTCACACCCGGTCGCTTGACCGTTCTGGTACAGCTCATAGACCAGACCGGCGCCCTGGTCATCCACCTTGGTCCAGGTCACGGTCACGTGCGTGGCACCATCCCGCGTGACCTGCGGGACGGCGGGCTGACCCGGCTGGCCGTAGGGCGTGACCGTAGGGAACGCCGCCGCAGCGGAGTCCCCGACCGGGCCGGAGCCCACCGCCCGCACGGAGCAGGTGTAGGGCACCGCAGCATCCAACCCGACCACGCTCACGGCGGTCGAACCGGGCCCGAGCGTGGGCACGTCGCCGCCGCCGCAGTCAACCCGGTAGCCGGTGATAGTGCCGCTGTCCGCCGGCGGCGGGTCCCAGGCGAGCCTGATCGAGTTCAGGCCGGGCTCCGCCCCCACAACCCGCGGCGCGTCCGGGACGCGCTCATAGTGGAAGACTCCACTCCCTGGCGGGCCTTCGCCCAGGCTGTTGGTGGCGATCACCCGCACGGTCAGATCGGTGCCATACCTGGTCGAACCCATTGCACAAGTCACAGCATTGGAAGTAGTTGCGGGACAGGTCGCCCCAGGCGCGTCAGCGAACTCCACCCGGTAGCCGGTGACGGGTTCGCCGTGGGCGTGGCTGCCCGTGACGGGCGCCCAGGTGACCACCGCCTGGCCTTTGTCTGCTGGGAGCCCGGTGACGGCATCGGGCGCCGCCGGAACATCCCTGACCACCACATCAAACGAACCGGACTGGATGCGTCCCACGCCGTCCACCACGTCGAACGTCACCACGACGGCCTGGCCAACTTCCTGGGCGGTGACACTGATGGACTGGCCGTTCGGCTCCGCTACCGCGTCGCCGGTCACCCGCACGTTGATGATCTGGGCTGGGGCAACACCCGCCCACGGATCGAACACCCCCTGGAGCACCGGCACGTCCTGCGGCTCTTTGGCCTGGACCTTGATGGGGCCGGCTACTTTGGGACGCACCACCGGCTGTTTTGTCTCGATCACACTGACGGTCAGGGTCAGGCCGGCTTTCGGTTCGCCGCCGTCGTAGGCGAGCGTCAGCGGGATGGCGGCTCGGTCACCGACCCTCGCGCTGGTGTCTGCTTCGAGGGTGACGAGGCTGCCCGAAGCCGTCACACTAACCCCCGTCAGCGAGGATTTCCCCAGGTCAACGGCAAGGCGTTCGGGCTGGGCGAGGGGCGCGGAATTAGCCGTGGTGAACGCCGCAAGGTCCAGGGTGCGGCTCCCGCCGCCGCGTTCAACCTGCGGCGCCGGGTCCTTGAATGCGAGTTGGGCCTGGCCCGCCTCCGCCACCGACACATCGAGCCACAGCCTGGATTTCTTCAGGGTCTGGTCCGTTAGGTCCGCCGTGTCCGCCACCCAGAACTCGATCCGGTCCTCACCTTGATAGCGCATGTCCGCGACATAGGAGATCACCCGCCCGCCGTCATTCGCCTTGACCTGGCCGTGGCCCGCACTGAGGTTGCCCACTTGGTCCGCTTCGAACAGGAATGCGCCTTCGCGGCCCTTGCTCACGGCGACGTATTCGTTGAGGTCAGTCAGCACTTCGAGGCCGCCGGACGCCTTGATCGGGTCAAGTTCGGGCCGCAGGTAGGGGGGCCGCGAGATCGGTGGCACAGTGATGGACCCGTACGATGCCGCCCCGGCAGCTTCCTCAGAAGTGTTCCGCAGGCCGTAGAACACGATGGTCGGCAGGTCTTGTTGCAAGTTGACCCGGACGCTCGAGTCCGATTGGAGCGCCGCATGGCCGGTGCCCGGTTCGGGGAGGAACAGTTCAAGGTCACTGGACGGCCCAGATGGGTTGTACGCCCAGCGCATCACATCGATGTCGACGGACGCCTTGTCGATTGTTTCCTGTGGCGGCGAGACAATGTCTTTGGCGCGGGGTGGGGCAATGGGCGCGGCGGCGTCCACCACCAGATTGACCGAGGCGCTGTCGCGGTTGCCGGCCGACGAGCAGGCGTAGTAGACCACCTGATATTGACCTTCTACCTGGGGCATGGTGACTGTCAGGCGCCGTTTGTCCCGGTCCATCACGGCGACCAGCGCGGGATCAGACAATCCCAGGTCCTGGTCCTCACAGAAGTTCAGTGTTTCATCACCGCTGAGATCAACATCATTGGTGAAAACGGGGATGTCCAGCACTTTGAGGGGTCTGGCCCGGGCCGAATCATCCCGGGCGACCACCCCGGTGTTAGCTCCTCCCCGTTCGGAGACCCCCACGGCGAGGGTGGCGGTCGCCCGGTTCGAGGCCCAATCCTCGACCGCGTAGGTAAACGTGTCGGTGCCGGGGGCTTGGTCATCGGCCGCCTGGTATTTGATGTAGTCCGGGCCGATCTCGGTGACCCGGCCGAAGGCCGGCTGCGTGTCGAGGCCTTGGAGCAGCGAGACGCCGTCGCCGTCGACGTCGATCCCGGTCAGCGGGACAGGAATTTTGACTTCCTCGCCCTGGAGCACCCGGGCGGTCAGATCAAGCGGTTCGGGCGGGGGTTTGGTGGCGCTTTGGGAGGTGTGGACTTCGATGGTGAAGGTGCCGAGGCCAACGCCGCCGGCGTCATCGTTCACCGGGACGGACACCTGTACCGGCTTGGCGCAACCGGCTTCGGGGGCTTGGAAACGGACGGTCTTGGCGGAGGCGTAGAGCGTGCCGCAGGCGGGAACCGGTTCCAGGGAGGCGGTGGTGTCGATGGTCAGAGGGTCGCCATCTGGGTCGAATGTTTGTTCCAAGATAGGCAGGATGACCACGCCGCCGGCGCGGACATTGAGCCGCTTCGGGGTCACCACCGGGTCCTGGTTAGCGCCCGCATCGGCGTGCACCACCCGGACGGTGCCCTGCGCGGTGATGCCGCCTGCAGACACCGTATATTGCACCAGTTCGGCGCCCGACCCGCCGTTATCCGTCAACTCGAGATACTGGTGAGCGACCGGCACAACCTCGGTACCGGGGGCGCCCGAGGCGTCATAATCCTGCAAGACTTTGACGCTGCCACCTTCGGCGGAATCGTTGGCCAGCGGGTCTATCACGGTCGGCACGCCGGGCCGCAGGTAGGCGGTGTCCTGGACGGCAACCACCCGGGCACCGGCGGCGTCCCGCACGTCGATCCGGAGCGACAAATCGCCGGTGTTCGCGGCCGAGGTGACGGCCAACGGCACCACATAAGTATTGGCCGCCGATGCCGTAAACGTCAGGGTCCCAGCGTCTGAGTCAATTTTGACTGTGGTCAAGGGGGCGGGCTCACCCTGCAGGGCGAAAGACGGCTGGTCGAGGTGGAAGGTGCGCAGCGCCTCACGCAGGTTGACGGTGATCGCCTCGTTGGTCTGACCGTCTGCTTTGGCCGGAGCGGCCTGAGGGATCAAAGAACCCGCCTCGTGGAATGCCACCGCCAGCCGCACCGGCGCGGCCACCGCGCCGAGCGAGTCCGCCACCGTCAAGGCCACCTGAACACCGGCGCGTTGGCCGCCACCGTTGTCCTTGATGCTCAGCGTCCCGCCGGGGCGGTAGCTGAGCAACACCGCCGGGTCGTCGGTCGTGGCTGCCACAAGCTGCAGTGGATCGCCCTCCGGATCGGTGAAGCCGGTCAGGGCGTTATAGGTGGCGGAGGCACCCAGTTCCATATCAAGACGCAGTTCTTGGGTGGGCGCCTGCGGCGCCTGGTTGGCTGATTCGACCACGTTGACGTTCACTGTGGCTGAGCTGATCTGGCCGTTCGCATCAGAAATGGTGTAAATGAAGCTGGCGGAGGTCGCTGCGGCCCCGGGGGTGAATTGGATGGCGCGGCCGCTCAGGATCACGTCTGCGGTGCCCTGGCCTCCATCCAACGCATCAATCCGGTCGATCGCGAGGGCGCCGCAACTGGTAGCAACGTCGTTGGACAGCACCAGGAGGATGGCGCTGGCGCCTGGGCGGACGCCGTACTCGTCATCTTTGGCTTCGGGTTTGGCGGTTTGGTCATCGCAGTCGAGTTGTTGGTCAACGGCCGAGTTGTCCTCTTGGCTGGCGTTTTGTTGGTTCTTTGGGTCGATCTGGTCCCAGTTCAACGCGTCGCGTACCTGGTTGTCCTGGGTGGGCATCCAGACGCGGCCGTCCGCCACATCATTCAGCACGATCACCGTCCGGTTGACCCGGAACACCAGTTCCGAAGAAGCATGGACCGCCTCGAGGCTCCGCCCGGCCGCCTTCGACCCGCCGCAAGAGGCGATGTAGTTCTCGGCGGCAGCGGCGGCGGCACCACTCGCGGCATCGGCGGCATCGGCGGCATCGGCGGCATCGGCGGTTGTCGTTTGCGCGGTCGGTGTCGCGGCGGTCCAGGCGGCATCGGCGGCGTGGGCGGCATCGGCGGCACCTGTCACCCTCGCGGCATCGGCGGCATCGGCGGCAGCGGCAGTTGTCGTTTGCGCGGTCGGTGTCGCGGCGGCCCAGGCGGCATGGACGCAGGCGCCGACTGTGGCAGGGACGGCTGGCCTGCCTTCGGTGCCGGTGGCCAGTTCGGTGACGTCGCCCTTCCGGTCGATCAACAAGAGCGCCCGTGGCCCCGCCACTCCTACGTAGTGGGAGGCCGCCCCCGGGGTTTGGAGTTTGAGGGTGTCCGGCGTGCCGTAACTCTTGAGGTCAACTGAGCCGCCGTCCCAGTACAAGACGGTGCCCGCCAGGGCGTAGGCGCGTTCGCCGACCGCAGTGATGGCGGTGATTTCTGCCAGCGGGGCGCTGCCTGAACTGCTCGGACCGATCGAACCGACCGAACCGACCGAACCGACCGAACCGATCGTTTGGACTGCGGGGCGGGACTGGCCGTCACGCAGGGCGATGCGGCTGATCTCGCCCGCAGCGCTGATCGTGAACACGGTGCCGTCGGGCGCGGCGACGGCGCGGCCACCGCCGCCCAACTCGATATCGGGCTTGTCGGCTGTGGTATCGAAGTCTTCGACTGCGGCGAATGGGCGGACCCAGGCCGCCGTCCCGGCGCTGTCCGCCACCAGGGCGGTCCCGCCGCCGATTGCGATCCTCAAGAAATCTGGTGCCTCGTCGGCGGCGCCAGGGTACGGTGTTGGTTCGGCGAGTTTGAGTGCCCGTGGGTCCACGACCCGGAAGTTGCGGGCCTGGGCCACGGCGATATTAGTGGCGGCTTGGGCCACGTCGAAATAGCCCTCTTCGGTGGGGATGGTGAAGCCGCCGGTCAGTTCTTCGATGGGTTGGTTATAGCGGGCGACTTTGCGCTGGTCACTGGCCAGGTTTGTGATCCAAACCGATTGGTCGGTCAAGTCGACGGCGTCCACGGGGAACCCAGGCCGCGTCACTGCCAAGGCAACCACCACCACTGGCAAGGCAATCCAGGCGGCGCGTTTCGCCCACTGCGCCATTCCGGCTGGCCGCCTCGTCGCGGGCGGCCTTGCCGCGCCCGCCGACCTTCGCACGCCCGCAGGCTTCCCCATTCCCGTCGGCCCTGCCCCGCCCGTCGGACGTGCCCCGCCCGTCGGCATCGCCGCACTCGTCCACTTTCCTGTACCCACCCGTTGCCTCATTGTTCGCAAATCCTCAGCTTTTGGGTGCCGGCCCGCTCTTCGCGGACCAACTGCACTTCGATGCAGACGGCGCCGGCTCCGAATTCGCTGCGTGGCAGGGCGAGTTGGTGTTCGCCGGTGGTGTGGACCTGGTCCGGCGTAGCGAGTATCCACCAGCGGTACTGGTCGCCTTGGCGCGGGGCGGGG
>JAITJY010000206.1 GCA_031278675.1 Bifidobacteriaceae bacterium | reverse complement strand
CCAGACATCCTAGAACCCGTCGAACGCGCAGCGCTGCGCCGCAGGGTGGCCGGGGCCATCCTGGCCGTGGCCTGCGCCTTGATCCTGTCCTTTGCCTACGGCCCGGCCGCCCCGGCGGCCTTCCAGACGGATTCCGGCGACGGCGACATCAACGTCAACGTCCCCGCCCCCGGCCCGTCACAAACCACCCCCCATTCCGCCGAGCCCCCACCCACCGGCACCTCCAGCGTCAGCGCCACCGCGACCGCGACCGGCCCAACTGGTAGCGCCACTGCAAGTCCAACGGGAGGTTCGTCGGGTGGTGGGCGGACGGGATCGGGCAGCGGGGGCGGCATCGGGAGTGGCGGCGGCGGCACCACCGGGACGGAGGGGGCTGACGGCGGCGACGATGGCGGCCAATGCGTCCAACAAGAGCCGGCCCTGCCGTTGGAGCCTGACCCGCAAGCGCACGCCGCCGCGACCGACAAGGACCTCTACCTGCCCGGTAACAAGGTAACAGCGCAGGTAGGAGGCTTCGAGGCCGGCGAGCGCGTCCAGTTGGTACTGTTTAGCGAGGTGACCCTGATCGGCAATTTCACCGCCGATTCCGCCGGGCAAGTCGAGGCGGTTTTCGCCGTGGCCGATGACGCCGCCCCAGGCACCCACGTAGTCCAGTTCACGGGATGGTGCGGTGTGGTGACCGCGCGCGCTGACGTCTTGGTCGGCTCGCCGACCCAGGCGCCGCCGAGCGGCTGGCCCACCTGGGTGTGGTGGCTGGCGATCGCATTGGCGGCGATCGCGCTCGTGTTGGTGGTGCGGCGCGTGGTCCGCCTGGTGCGCGAGCGCGCCGCCGGGCCGGAGGCGCCCCCACTGTGACCGCGCCAACACCCCCTGTAGTTGAGTTCCGGCCGGAGTGGGCGGCCGTGCCCGTGGGCGGGTCTGGTGCGGTCGGGCCTGGGCCTGGTGCGCGCGGGTCTGGTGCGGTCCGGTCTGGTCCTGGTGGGTCCGGTCCGCGCGGGTCTGGGCCTGGTGCGCGCGGGTCTGGTGCGGTCGGGTCTGGTCCTGGTGGGTCCGGTCCGGGTGGGACTAGGCCTGATGCGGTCCGGTCTGGGCCTGGTGGGCCTGGAGCGCGCGGGTCTGGTGCGGTCGGGTCCGGTCCTGGTGGGTTCGTGGGGCCTGGGCCTGGTGCGGTCCGGTCTGGTCCGGGTGGGTCCGGTCCGGGTGGGTCTGGGCCTGGTGGGTTCGTGGGGCCTGGGTCTGGTGCGGTCCGGTCCGGGCCGGGTGGTGCCGGTCCGGGTGGGCGCGGACGGCCCCAAGCTGCGCGGCGGCGTCGGTCGCGTTTGCCGGTGGCGCCCCAGCGGGAATTGGCGCCGCGCGATGCGCGTTGGTGGACCGGCGCGGCGATCACCGCAGTGTCGCTGGTGCTGCTCGCGTTTGTGGCGCACGCGGCGGTATTCTCCGCGTTGCAGCATGCGCGCAACCAGACCCTCGCCTACCAGGCGCTACGCTCTGCGTTGGCCAAGGCGGAGGCGCCTACCGGGCAACTCGGCCTCAACGAGGAGATGACTGCGCTTGGCACGCCGCTGGCGTTGCTGGAGATCCCCGCGATTGGTGTGAGCGAGGTCATCCTTGAGGGCAGCAGCGCCGAGGTGCTGCGCGGCGGGGTGGGGCACCGGCGCGATTCGGTGATGCCAGGGCAGGCCGGCACGGCGGTACTGCTCGGGCGCCAGGCGACCTACGGTGGGCCGTTCGGGGAGTTGCGACGCCTGGTCCCCGGTGACCAAATCACCATCACCACAGGTCAGGGCACAGCCACCTATCGGGTCTTCGGTCTGCGCCGCGCCGGCGATCCGGTCCCAGAGCCGCTGCGAGCCGGCCAAGGCCGGCTCGAACTGATGACCGGCGACGGGTTGGCGTTGTTTCCTTCCGGCGTGCTCCACGTTGATGCCGAATTGGTCACCATGGCCTATGCCTCGTCATCGAAAGTGATGGCTTATGCCGCGCTGCCGGTATCCGAACGCGCGATGGGCCAGGATTCCAGCGCCTGGTTCATCGCGTTCTTCATGGCCACCATGTGCCTCGCCGCCGGCGGCGGAGTTTGGTGGCTGTGGCGTTCCTGGGGCCGTTGGCAGGCCTGGCTGATCGGGTTGCCCCTGGTCATGGCCTTGGGCGTAGCCTGCGCCGATTCCATCATGAACGCTCTACCGAACCTGTTATGACCACAACTATGCGATTCGAGGAACACAGATGACTGCGACCCCCACCGAGCTAACCTCCGCCCCGGCCCCCGGTTCGCTCCCGCCCGCCCCGGCTCCCGGTTCGTTCCCGTCCGCCCCGGCTCCTGATTCGTTCCCATCCGCCGCCGGGACCCCGCCTGTCCCGGCTGCGGCCCCGCCCGCACCGGCTCCCGGGCCGTTCCCGCAGGCCGTTCCCAGTCCTTTTCCAGTCGGCGCGACACCCGGTTCGTTCCCGCCAGCCCCGGCTCCTGATTCGTTCCCATCCGCCGCCGCCGGGACCCCGCCTGTCCCGGTGGCGGCCCCGCCCGCACCGGCTCCCGGGCTGTTCCCGCAGGCCGTTCCCAGTTCTCTTCCAACCGGCTCAGGCGGGGAACTGTGCGCGACGCGGGTGATGAGCGCGGCGGTGGAGGGGCTGGGGGTGGGGGAGACGGCATCGGGCAGGGGAAAGGACGATGCCACCGCCGAACTACCCATGGCGGCCCTGGCACCCAGTTTGGCGGCCGGCGCGGTGGCGCCAACCCCGGCTGCGAAGCTGTCCGCGATCGAGGCGCGCGCCGTGTCCGCGTGGTTCGGGAGCCACAAAGTGCTCGAACGCGTGTCGCTAACAATGCTTCCTGGCCAGGTCACGGCGCTGATCGGGCCGTCCGGGTGCGGGAAATCGACATTCTTACGAATCTTGAACCGATTACATGAACTCGTGCCCACGGCGGCGCTCGCCGGGTCCGTGCTGCTGGACGGCGTGGACATCTACGACCGCGCCCACAAAGTCCAGGACGCGCGCAAACACATCGGAATGGTTTTCCAGCGGCCCAACCCTTTCCCAGCGATGAGTATCTACGACAACGTGCTCGCCGGGCTGAAGCTGACCGGACGCAAAGCGACACGCCTCGCCCAGGACCGGATCGTGGAAACGTCCCTGACCAGGGCGGGACTATGGGCCGAGGTCAGAGACAGGCTGCGCCAACCCGGCGGGAGCCTGTCCGGTGGCCAACAACAGCGCCTCTGCATAGCCCGGTCGTTGGCCGTCCGGCCCAAGGTGCTCCTCATGGATGAGCCCTGTTCGGCCCTCGACCCCACATCCACACGCGTGATCGAAGAAACAATGATTGAACTGCAAAAAGAGGTGACCATTGTGATTGTGACACACAACATGCAGCAAGCCCAGCGAGTCTCCCAGCAATGCGCCTTCTTCCTGGCCGCTCAAGGCACGCCCGGCGTGATCGTGGAACACGGCCCCACCGAGGCGATCTTCAACACCCCCCGCGACCAGCGCACCTCCGACTACGTCAACGGCCGCTTCGGGTAATCCACAGCCCGGCCCTTCCTGGGCTGCGCGGCGCCGCGCTAGCGGCGAGACTAGCTCCATGGACGGAAACAAGTTCGCGTGGATCTGCTCGTCGCAGGCCGGCGTGTTTACTCGGGGGCAGGCGATTGCCTGCGGGCTCTCATCAAAGAAGGCCACTGACTCAATCAAGAATGGCTATTGGCAGCGGGTCGCCGGTCGGGGATTCGTGTTGCGGGGTACCCCGGTCGGCATAGCACAAGGCGCATGGGCGGCGGCACTGTCCGTGCCGCGCGCGGTGATCTGGGGACCCAGTGCGCTTGGCCTGCACGACCCGCAGACTCCGTTGCCGAGACTCGGAGTGATCCTGGTCGCGGCCGAGGGCGTGATGCGAGACCCAGTGCGCATCAAAGTGAGACGGATCGCCATACCGCCAGATGAACGGGATATGTTGCGGGGCCTGACCGTCCAGAGGCGCACGGCAGCGCTGGTCGATTCGCTGGCTTGGCTCGACAATGCCTCCGCCGACCGTCTGTTTGCGTGGGCGGTCGCCCGCGACGTGGTAACGCATGATCTGTTCGCGTCCACCGTGGCTGGCCGAGCCAGGAGCCGCGGACACTGCCGCCTTGCCGCCTACTGTGAAATGTTCCGAGCTGGCGCAGCATCCAAACTCGAGGTCATTGCACACGCCATCCTGCGGCGCCGCAAAATCACCGGCTGGGACACTAACGTCTCAATCAGAATCGGTAGTGGCCTCCTGGCCAGGGTTGACATCCTGTTCCGCGCCGCGAAGCTGATTGTTGAAATCGACGGGTTCGCAGCCCACAGTTCCAAAGAAGCCTTCCAAAAGGACCGCACCAGGCAGAATGCCCTAATAGCCGCAGGTTATCAGATCCTTCGCTTCACCTGGGACGACCTGGTCTCACGGCCAGATCAGTTCGCGGACGCGATCGAACACCAAATCCGCAACAACTCGGCTCGCTGAGTGGTGTCGAGTGTTTCAATTTATCTCCTCGCGGGGGTCGAGTGTTTCAATTTATCTCCTGGGGCGCGTTGGCCGTTGCTGTGACCTGGGGTTTTGCTGGGGGCTGGAGATAAATTGAAACACTCGCCGGGTTTCGGGAGATAAATTGAAACACTCGCGGGGGTCTGGGGCGGCGTGGTGGTGTCGAGTGTTTCAATTGACATCCCCGGCCGCAGGCCTCAGGCCTGGCGGCGCCAAAGGCGCCGGAGTTGGCGCCAGCGGCGGGTCAAGCCCCACTTGGTGACCAGCCACATCGCCTCGCGGACAATGAAGCCGCTCATTTTCGAGACTCCGGTCTCACGTTCGGGGAAGCTGATCGGTACTTCCGTGATCCCAGCGCCGGCCTCGTGGACGGCCAGCGACATGTTGACCTGGAAGGCGTACCCGTGGGCCTGGACCCCGGTCAGGTCAAGGGAACGCAGCAGGTCAGCGCGGTATACCCGGAACCCGGCGGTGGCATCTTTGATGCCAAGCCCCAACATCAACGACACGTACAGGTTGCCCCCGCGCGAGAGTAGCTTCCGCCGCAGCGGCCAGTTCAACACCTCGCCGCCCTTGACCCACCGCGACCCGATCACCGCGTCAGCGCCCCGATCCAGCGCCGCCAGCAGCGCCGGAAGCTGTTCAGGGCGGTGCGACCCGTCCGCGTCCATCTCCACCAGCGGATCAAAGCCGCGCTCCAGCCCCCACGCGAAACCCGCCAAGTACGCCTTCCCCAAACCCTCCTTCGCGCCGCGGTGCAAGACATGCACATGGTCATCCCTTTGCCCGATGCCGTCCGCCACCTCCCCAGTACCGTCCGGACTCGAGTCATCGGCCACTAAGATGTGCGCGGCCGGAACTGCCCGGCGCAAGCGCGCGATCACGCCTGGTAACGAGCCTCGTTCGTTGAAAGTGGGCATGATGACCAACGGCACTGGTGCAGTTGGCGAAGACCCGGCGGCGGAGGACACTTAGGGCACGGTACCAGACCCCGCCCTAAGGATCATGCAAGTCGCCCGACGCCCCCCGCCCGGAGGCCGTCCCGGCAACTGCGGCCCGGCCCCGGGCGACGCCCCGACGCTGGTCCGGGCGCGTCCCCCGGGCGGCACCCGCCAACCCCGGCCTGGTTCCTGGCCCCGCGCCGGCGCTGGTCCGGGCGCGTCCCCCGGGCGGCGCCCGCCAACCCCGGCCGGGCTCCTGGCCCCGCGCCGGCGCTGGTCCGGGCGCGTCCTGCGGGCGGGACCCGCCAACCCCGGCCCGGCCCCCGGCGGCGCGCCGGCGCTGGTCCGGGCGCGTCCCCCGGGCGGCACCCGCCAACCCCGGCCTGGCTCGCGCTGCCTTGGGCTAGTGGGTTGCCAGCCAGTCGGCTATTCCTAGAGCCACGGCTTCCGCGTAGCGCTGACGGCCATCTGGCGAACTCATCAGTGCGGCCTCGTCGGGGTTGCGCATCTCGCCGAGCTCAAACATCACCGTTGGGCGGGTGGCCAGGGACACACCGGCGATGTCCGACCGGCGCGAAATCCCGCCCGCGTAGGCTGCGTTCTGGGTAAAACCGGCGGCGCGCAAGCGCGCCAAGACCGCCTCAGCCAAATCCAATGAGGGTTGACCTTGGGAATCATTCAGCGGCGGCGAAGACACGATCGCGAAAAACCCCTTGACGGACCGGTCCTCGTTCCCGTCCCCATGGATGGAGACGAGCAATTCCGCGCCGCTGGTCTCAGCAAATATGCCGCGCTCGTCAACACAGACCACTGCGGTCGGGTCATCGGTCCGGCTGAGGTACACCGTTGCCCCCTGGGCCTCCAACAGGGACTGCGCGCGGAGCGCCACATCATAGTTGAACGCATGCTCCGGGTAGCCCGCATCGGTTGCTGTGCCTGAGGTGTTGCATGCCTTGGTACCGCCGCGCCCATCGGGCACCTGGTGGCTGGAGCCGCCGGACGGGCTGTGCCCCGGGTCCAACGCGACCACCCGCCCCGCCAGGGGTAATGCCGCAGGGTTAGTTGGTGTGGACGGCTCCGACGGGCTAGGACTCGGCACCGCGCTGGTGCGCGCCGCACCGGGCGGTGGCACGTCATCGCCGCGCCGCGGCCCAGCCGAGACACTCGGCCAGCTAGACTCCGCCGCCGCCTCAATACGGGGGGAGGGGCTGGTGGCGGGGTGGACGGCATCGTGCAACGTCAAACCGAATGCGCCCCCACCGGCGGCCAGCGCCACCCCAATCGCAGCGGTCACAGCGAGCGGGACGCGGCGTGGGCGGGCTAGCGAACTGTGGCGCGCAGTGGTGTCTTTTATGCCCACGGGGTGGTCGGGTCTTCGGGGGGCGCGGCGATCCGGACGAAGCGTTCTTGCAGGTTGCGGAACAGCGACAGGGTGGTTGTGATGGAGCAGCGCAGGGCGAGCCGGAGCTGTTCGTCGGTCACACCGAATTCCCAATCGATGGTGTGTTCAGCTAGGACCCACAGGCGGCCCGAGTCGTCGACGGTGGTGTAGGCCTTCGGCCAAATCTTGGCGAAATGCCAGTTGTCGATCGCTTCGCGGACTTGGGAGCGTAGGTCAATGGGCAGGTCCTGGTGCCAACGGCCGCGGACTTGGAGGATCTCTTTTTGTTCGCCGTAGAGGAAGAAGTAGAACACATTGGATTCCCAAATGCCGCCGATGTCGCCGTCGGAGTCGATTTGGTAGGACCAGTCTTCAGCGCGCAGGGCTTCCTCGATCCGGTCGCGCGTCAGGGGGAGTGGTCTGTCGTTGGGCAGGTGGCGTGGATCGACTGGTTCGTAGCGTTCGCCCCTGTCCGAAGATGAACCCATGTGTGCCTCCCGTCTGGTTGTTGATTCGCTTCCATCCTAGAGCGCGACGCGCCAAAATGCGCTGTTGGTGGGCGTTCTTACTGGCGTGACGGGCTGTTTCGGTGGACAACGGCATTGCGGTGGGTGCGGCGGGACGGGCTGGAGGCAAGGATTTCGTCAAGGCAGCATCAAGGGCTGATGGCAATCCTTGGGCTAACATTTGCCTATGCCATATATAGACATCGAAGCGAGGTTGCGCACCGCCCTGGTCACTTTGATCCTGGATGAGTACTCGCTCCTGGAAACTGTTCAGCTTCCCCTGCCCGCCTCCGAGCGGGTCATTGCCAGCCAACTCGCTTGGCGTCTGCGCACCGAATATGAGCGGTCCTGGGATGTGGACGTGGAATACAACCGCGTGGGTCACGGCTCTGTGGGGCGCCGCGCAACCGCCCTGAATCAACCCGATCCAGCGACCCGACCAGTTGATATCTCGATCCATCACCGGGGTTTGACCGGCCGCAACGACAACCTGATGGTCCTGGAACTAAAGACTCATGGCGTGGCGGACCTGCCCGCCGAGGTTACCCGGTTGGAGCAGACTCAGCGTCACTACGATTACCAGCACGCGGTGTTGCTGGATCTCGGCATGTCGCGCGGCTCCGGCCCTGATTCCCCGCCCGTTTTGCTTTGCCCGCAGTGGCTTTGGCTGCCAGGTCCCCGCACGCTTTCCCCCGTGTTCGATGCCGCTTCCGCCGTACAGTTGTCCGCCGACGGTTGGACGGCCCGCCAGGGGCGCGATGCCGCTCGCGACGCCCAAAACCGCGCCGAGCGCCTCCAGCAGCGGAACTGAGCCGCGGAATTATTGCGAACGGACAACGATTCGCTTGAAAAACGCCTGACCGGTGATCTGGGGCCCGCCGCTCAGCTTATTCTTAGCCCCAATGGTTAGCGCCGCAAGGCGCAGCAGAGCCCCCACTGGGGGAGATGAACCAAGAGTAAAGGAGTAAAACATGGCAATTCAGCACAGGAAGCTGGCCGCACTAGGGGCCGCTGCGGTTGCTCTAGCGTTGACCGCGAGCGGATGTGTTGGCCCGCAGACCGACGATGCGGGTTCCGGTACAAGCACCGGAACCGGGGCTGGTAGCACTGGCGGCGGGACGGTGACGGTTGGTTGGAACCAGCCGTTGTTCTCGATGAACTATATGTCGGGCAATGGCCACGCCACGGCCAATTACATCATCACGTATATGACTCGCGCCAACTGGGCGTATTACGACCCGGATCTAAACTTTGTCAAGAATGACAAATTCGGGGAAATGCGGGTGGATTCCGAAGACCCGCTGACCGTTACCCAGACCATTGCGGCGGACGCCAAATGGTCTGACGGAGCGGAGCTACACGCCGCTGACCTGCTGCTTGAATGGGCAGCCCGGTCTGGCGTGTTTAACCAAGTGACAGAGGAAGACCTGACCTATGACGAGGAGAGCGGGGCCGTGGTGGATGTGCCGGAAGGCAAGGTCTACTTCGATGCCGGCGACCCGGCGGTGGCGATCATCCAAGAAACGCCAACCATTTCCGAAGACGGCAAAGCGATCACCTTTGTCTATTCCAAGCCATTCCCGGACTGGCAGTACAACTTCGCGGATTATCCATTGCCGGCTCACGTAGTGGGCAAGCGCGCTCTGGGAATCACGGATCCGGCCGAAGCCCAGGCGGCGGTGGTCAAGGCGATCCAAGACAGGGACACCACGGCTCTGGCTGAGATTGCCCGGGTGTGGAGCTTCGATTTTGACTTGACAGCAATGCCCAAGGGCGATGACGCAGAACTGGTTATCTCCTGCGGCCCGATGCTTATCAGCGACTACGTCGAAGGGCAATATGTCACGTTGAAGAAGAACCCCGATTTCACGTGGGGCAATCAAGCGAAGGTCGATGAGATCATTGTGCGCTACAACGAAGACGCGATGGCGACGGTTCAAGCGCTGCAAAACGGCGATGTCGACATCATCCTGCCGCAGGTAACCGCAGATGTGCTGAGCGCTGTGCAAGATCTGGACGGCATTGCCCACCAGTCCGGCTCTGAGGGCACTTACGAACACGTGGACCTGACCTACAACAACGGCGGCCCGTTCGATCCGGCGACCTATGGCGGCGATGCCGACAAGGCCAAGCAGGTTCGTTTGGCGTTCTTGAAGACTGTGCCGCGTCAACAGATCGTTGACACCATCATCAAGCCGACCCAACCTGATGCCACCACACGCGATTCATACAACGTGGTGCCTGGTTCGCCGAGCTATGACTCGACCATCGCGGCGAATGGTTATGCGGCCTATAAGGATGTGGATATCGAAGGGGCCAAGGCGTTGCTGGACGCGGCTGGCGTCAGTTCTCCTGAGGTGCGCGTGTTGTACGCCAAGTCCAACTCGCGCCGGGTTCAAGAGTTCCAGTTGATCTACGAATCGGCCACCGAAGCCGGTTTCTCGGTGATCGATGCGGGCTCCGACCAGTGGGGTTCTATTCTGGGCAATGGCACCTATGATGTGTCGCTGTTCGGGTGGCAGTCGACCTCGACGGCGGTTTATGAACCGGCCGCGAACTATATCAGCGACGGGCAGAACAACTTCGGTGGCTTTGTCAGCGAGCGGGTTGATCAGCTTTATGACGAGTTGGAGACAGAAACGGATCCGACTCGGCAGGCGGAGATCAACACGGAAGTGGAGACCATTTTGCTAGCTGACGGGTTCGGCATTGTGCTCTATCAGTTCCCGTCGGTTCTGGCGTGGCGTGAGAGCGTCAAGAATGTGTCCATGACCACGATTTCTGGCACCATGTTCTGGAACTTCTGGGACTGGGAGGTCGTTGCCTGATTGGAGGCGAGTGGTTGGCAGAGCGGTG
>JAITJY010000187.1 GCA_031278675.1 Bifidobacteriaceae bacterium | reverse complement strand
AACGAGTATCGGGCCCGCTGGGAGCCCCCGCACCACCGGTTGGAGGTCGAGGCGGGGCTCGGTTGAGCCGGTCACCCAGGTGCCGACCCTGCAACCCGCATCCCACCCAAACGCAGATGCCGCACCAGGTTTGAACTGTTCCACTTTGGTGCCCTCGACAGGAATTGAACCTGCGACCTTCCGCTCCGGAGGCGGACGCTCTATCCCCTGAGCTACGAGGGCTGACGGCCCTGGGCGGGCCGGGGACCAACTTTACCAGTTAGGCCGGCCAGCGCGGGCGGGCCAGCGCCGGGAGCTCAGCAGCGCCATGACCTCAGCAGCGCAGGGACCTCTGCGGCGCCATGACCTCAGCAGCGCAGGGATTCGGCCATTTGGCCCAGGTAGCGGTCAATCTCGCGGGCGGCCCGGGCCGGATCGCCGGCGGCGATCGCGTCAACCAGGTCCTCGTGAGAGTTGCCTTCCTGGCCGAAGTGACTGAAGTTGAACCGGATGTTGTCCACCACGGCGTCGAGGACGGTGGCATACAGTTCGGCGAGCACGCGGTTGCCGGCGATTTCGGCGATATAGCGATGCAACTCGACATCGGCTTCCACCATCGCATCGAGATCCTCGCTGGCGACAGCGCGGGTTCGCTGAGCGAGGAGTTCACGCAGGTGTTCGGCTTGCTCCTCGGTCCGGCGGCCGGCCGCCAGCGAAGCAGACACAATCTCTAAGGCCTGACGGACTTCCAGCACCTCGCGTTGCGTGGCGCCAGCAAATTGCCGACCCATAGCACTAGGTAATTCTGAGGTAGCTAGAACATACGTACCAGAGCCTTGGCGGCGTTCCAACAGTCCGGCATGGACCAGAGCTTGGACCGCCTCACGCACCGTGTTGCGCCCCGCGCCAACCATCGCCGCCAACTCCGGCTCGGTCGGAACCCGGGCCCCGACAGGCCAAGCCCCGGACACGATCCGCTGCCGCATGGCCTCCGCGACCTGCTCAATCAACCCCGGTCGCCGGTCCGTCCCGGCCTCGCTCAGCACTATCCCATCCAAACACATTGCACAAGATAGGCTTGACCCTCGTGTTCCGTTTAGACCACGTGGTGAGGAATTACCCCTGGGGTTCGCTCGACCAGATACCCCGGTTCTTGGGCCTGCCGCCTGCCGCCGAACCCGTCGCCGAGATTTGGCTGGGAGCCCACCGGACGGCATCGGCCACCGTGGCACGGGGAGAGGACGATGCCGGCGTCCCACTCCGCGAGATCATCGCCCGTAGCCCCGTGGCTTCGTGTGGACCGGACGCCCCGCCCGAACTGCCGTTCTTGCTCAAACTGTTGGGCGTAGCGAGCCCGTTGTCGCTGCAAGTCCACCCCGGGGCCGAACAGGCGCGCGCCGGGTTCGCCCGCGAAGAAGCAGCCGGCATCCCGCTGGCGGCACCGAACCGGACCTACAAAGACCCTTACGCCAAAGCAGAAATGATCTACGCGCTGGAATCATTCGAGGTCCTGGCCGGCTTCCGGCCACCTGAGGAAATCAGGCGGACCTTGGCGCCGCTGGCCGCCAACTCAGCCTTGGCGGCCGCGTTGGCACAAGCCCTGGAACCAGGCGGTTACGCCGGACTGCGGGCAGTCCTTGCGACCGCGCTGGTTGACCCTTGCGCCTCCGCCGAGGCGGTGGCCCAGTTCACGGCCGCCTGCCGCCACCAACTGGCCGTGCCTGGAGGCGATCCGGGTCCCTATGCGACCATCTTGGCCCTGGCGCGCCGCTATCCCGACGACCCGGCGTTGCCGCTGGTCATGATGATGAACCACGTCTCCTTGGCCCCCGGTGAGGCCCTGTTTATCCCGCCAGGCACGTTGCACACCTACCTGCGCGGCACAGCTATAGAACTGCTAACCGGTTCCGACAACACACTTCGGGCTGGCCTGACCAGCAAATACGTTGACCGCGCCCGCGTTGCCGAGACCGTCGATGTGGCCGGGCGCGGCCCACTGCGCCCCGCCGTCAGCCGCACCGGCGGGATCAGGGCGATCCGGCCACCCACCGATCAGTTCCAGTTGGCGGACATCAAGGTGGCCGGAACCTCTGAGGTGCCGTTGGCAGGGCCCCGGATTGCCCTCGTGCTGGAGGGGGAGGCGACCGCCTTCACCGAGTTGGGCTCGTTGCATGTGGGGCGCGGCCAGTCGCTGTTCGCGATGGCGAGCGAGGGTAACCTGACGTTACGCGGCAAGGGGCGTGTGATTGTCGCGGCGCCGGGGGAGCGGTACCGTCCACCGGGCCCTGGGGCGGTGCCGAGCCCTGGGGCGGTGCCGGGGCGGCCCGGGGCCGTGAGCGGACGGGACGGTGCAGGCGGGTTGGGCGTTTCGGGGTGATTTCGTGAACAATCAGCAACCCGACTTGCGCTAGAACACACTCGTGTAATTACATTGAGGTAACCATTTTTGACTTGACCGCGGGTGTTAGGAGACTTCAGCGTGTGGAATGTGCTAGGCGAAGGAGCCTTCAAGGTGGAATCCGGCGTGGTCGACCCCCGCTCGAACGTGCTAAAACTGCTGCTCGGAGGCGATGAAGACGCGTCGGTGCCCTGGCAGGCGCAGGCCCTGTGCGCCCAAACCGACCCGGAGGCGTTCTTCCCGGAGAAGGGCGGCTCGACGCGCGAAGCGAAGCGGATTTGCCGGTCCTGCGAGGTGCGGGCGGAGTGCCTGGAATACGCCCTGGCGAACGATGAGCGTTTCGGCATCTGGGGCGGCTGCTCCGAACGCGAGCGGCGCCGGATGAAGCAGAGCAGGTCGCGTTAGCGGTGGTGGGCCAGCCAAACGCGGCATTCGACACCGTTCTAGGCGGGGTCACTGCCGTTGTCGTGACCCGTGGCAGGTCCCTTTATCTGCCCAAGGCGCTGGTGGCGCTAGCCGGTCAGGACACCATGCCGAGCCGGGTGGTGCTGGTTGATGCGGGCGGGCAAGCCGACCCGGCCATCGCCGAGATGGCGATCCGCTGCGGCATACCGAAAGAGATTCTGAGCGTGGTCCACGCGGTGCGGGCCAAAAACTTCGGCCAGGCGGCCGCCGCCGGGCTGCGTTCCCACAACGGCGAAGGCGCCATCTGGCTGCTCCACGACGACTGCTACCCGAACCCGGACTGCCTGACCGAGTTGGCGTCAGCCCTGGAACTGGCCCCCTCCGTCGGGGTGGTTGGCCCGAAACAGGTCAGGGCCGACAGCCCGGACCTCCTCGGGGAAGTTGGGGTGAGCCAGACCCACTTCGGCCGGCGCGTCCCGAACGGCCACGACGGCGAGTTGGACCAGGGACAGTTCGACGCATTGGAGGACGTGCTGGGCGTCGGTTCGGCCGGGATGCTGATCCGCGCCGACGTGTGGCTGGCCTTGGGTGGCTTGAGCCCAGCCCTGGGACCATTTCGGGACGGATTAGACTTCGCGCGGCGTGCGCGGCTGGCCGGGTACCGGGTGATTGTGGCCCCAGCCGCGCGCTTGGAACACGAACAGGCGACCTACCGGGGCCTGCGTGGTGCGGCCGTGCGGCGCGGCAAGCGTGAGGCGCGCACCGCAGAGCCTGAACGGTCCTACCGGGCGCGCCGCCGGGCCTGGGTCTTTACACTGCTCACCAACTGCTCACTGCCCGCCCTGCTGCCGCTGGCGCTGTGCGCCCTGGTAGCAGGGGCAGGCCGGTTCGTTTGGCGGATCGCCCGCAAAGAGTTCCGTCTGGCCGCTGACGAGGTGGTCGCGCCCCTGAGCGTGATCCTGCGACCCGTCGGGGTGCTGCGGGCCCGGTACGTGGCGGCGCGCACGCGCCGCCTAGCCCGCCGGAGCCTAGCCCCCTTGCTGGTCAGCGCTGGTGCCGCGCGCGTAGCGCGGCGCGA
>JAITJY010000184.1 GCA_031278675.1 Bifidobacteriaceae bacterium | reverse complement strand
GCGCTGGCCCAGAGCGTCGGAATTGAGCGCCACGTGGGCTTGACGTTCGCCACGTCGCAGTTTGTTGAGGACGCGACTGCGGCGACGCAGGCGGCGATCGACGCCGGGGTGCAGGGCACGCCAACCGTGCTCCTGACCGGCCACCATCAGGGCACTTTCCAGTGGGACGGCGCCCGGCCGATCAGCGAGTCGCTCCTCGCGCTGGCTGCGCGTTGACAGCTACCGGCCCACCCAACCGCCCGGACTAGTCCGTCCGGCCTGCCTGGTCCCGTATCATTGCGCATTGTGCCGAGCCTTGATCCGAAGTTCATCAGGAACTTTTGCATCATTGCGCACATTGACCACGGCAAGTCGACTCTGGCAGACCGGATGCTCCAGGCCACGGGTGTGGTGGACCAGCGGATCATGCGGGATCAATACCTGGACCGCATGGAGATTGAGCGCGAACGCGGCATCACCATCAAGTCGCAGGCGGTCCGGATGCCGTGGGTCGCGGATGGCGCGGAATATACGCTGAACATGATTGACACACCCGGGCACGTGGACTTCTCCTATGAGGTTTCGCGTTCGCTTGCGGCGTGTGAGGGGGCAGTTTTATTGGTCGATGCCGCCCAAGGCATAGAGGCGCAAACCCTCGCCAACCTTTATCTCGCGTTGGAAAATGACCTGGATATCATCCCGGTTTTGAACAAGATCGACTTGCCTGCGGCCCAAGTGGACAAATATGCGGAGGAATTGGCTCATTTGATCGGGGGTAGTCCCGAAGATTGTTTACGTGTTTCTGGCAAGACGGGGGAAGGTGTGGAGGTGTTGCTGGACGGTATTGTGCGGCGGGTCACACCCCCGGCGGGCGACCCAGATGCACCGGCCCGGGCACTTATCTTCGATTCTGTGTATGATACTTATCGCGGAGTGGTGACTTATGTGCGGGTGGTGGATGGGCGGCTGCGCGCGCGTGAGAAGATCGCCATGATGTCGACCCGGGCGCATCATGAACTGCTGGAAATTGGGGTGATCTCGCCGGAGCCGGTGGCGACTGATGGGCTGGGTGTGGGCGAGGTCGGCTACCTGATCACCGGCGTCAAAGACGTACGGCAGTCGCGGGTCGGGGACACTGTCACCGGGCAGGACCGGCCGGCGAGTCAGGCCCTGGCGGGCTACCGCGACCCGAAGCCAATGGTGTTTTCGGGGTTGTATCCCATAGACGGTTCGTTCTATCCCGCGTTGCGCGACGCTTTGGACAAATTGAAGTTGAACGATGCCGCGCTGACCTATGAGCCCGAAACTTCCGTGGCGTTGGGGTTCGGTTTTCGGTGCGGGTTCTTGGGTCTGTTGCATCTGGAGATTATTCGCGAACGGTTAGAACGTGAGTTCGGACTGGATTTGATTTCGACCGCGCCGAATGTGGTCTATGACGTGAGAATGGAAGATGGCACGGAACACCGTGTGACCAACCCGTCGGAGTTTCCTGCGGGAAAGATTGCGGCGGTGCGCGAACCGATTGTGCGGGCCACTATTTTGACGCCGTCGGAGTTTACTGGCGCCATCATGGAGTTGTGCCAACAACGGCGGGGCACCATGTTGGGGATGGATTACCTCTCACCGGAGCGGCTCGAACTACGCTACAAACTGCCTCTGGCGGAGATTGTTTTTGACTTCTTTGATCAACTCAAATCCCGCACCAAGGGTTATGCGTCGCTTGATTATGAACCAGACGGTGTGGCGGAGGCTGATCTGGTCAAGGTAGATATCCTGCTCCAGGGTGAACAGGTCGATGCGTTCTCGGCGATTGTTCACCGGGATAAGGCTTACGCCTACGGCGTGATGATGGCGAGCCGCTTGCGCAAGCTGATTCCCCGCCAGCAGTTCGAGGTGCCGATTCAGGCTGCGGTGGGGGCTCGGGTGATTGCTCGCGAGAACGTGCGCGCGCTGCGCAAAGATGTGCTGGCGAAATGCTACGGCGGGGACATAACACGCAAGCGGAAACTGTTGGAAAAGCAAAAGGAAGGTAAAAAGCGGATGAAGACCATTGGGCGGGTCGAGATCCCGCAGGAGGCCTTCATTGCCGCGTTGGTCTCTGAGCCAGATGGCAAGAAGTGAGCGGGGCGAACCAGATTTCCCGGGCGCCGCTGAGCGCGGCGCCAAACGGCGCCCTGGCCCAAGATAACACCGCACCCGGCGCCCTGGACCGCAGTAGCACCGAACTCGGTGCACTGGCCCAAGATAACACCGACCCTGGTGCGCTGGCCCAAGATAGCACCGAACTCGGTGCGCTGGCCCGAGATAACACCGACCCTGGTGCGCTGGGCCAAGATAACATCGCACCCGGCGCCCTGGACCGCGGTAACACCGAACTCGGCGAATTGCGCCCGTTCCAGATTTACATTCATGTACCCTATTGCACCCGGCGGTGCGGGTATTGCGATTTCAATACTTATGTTGCCGGTGGCGAAGAACGCGCCGGTTTCGCCGCCTTGGTGCGCGCCGAATTGGAATTGGCGGCCCGCGCCTTGGAGGAGTGGGGCCGGGAGGTGTCCGGCGTTGACACTGTGTTCTTTGGGGGCGGCACACCAACTGTGTTGGCGGCACCAGACCTGGTGGGCTTGCTGGATGCGGTGCGCGGGATCTTCGGTCTGCGCGGCGGCGCCGAGATCACCACCGAAGCGAACCCGGACACCGTGGACCGGACCTACCTCGCCGCCCTGGCTGACGGCGGATTCACCCGGGTTTCGTTCGGAATGCAATCGGCGGTGCCCCACGTGCTGCGCACTCTGGAACGAACTCATAGCCCAGATGCCGTGGCGCTGGGGGTGGAGGCGGCTGCTGCGGTGGGGTTGACGGCATCGGCGGATCTGATCTACGGCACGCCGGGCGAAACGATCGCGGACTGGGAAACCTCTCTGCGCGCTGCCTTGGCGCTGGGGGTGAACCACATCAGCGCTTATGCACTGACCCTCGAAGGATCGGTCCCATTGGCGCGGCGTATCCGCCGCCGCCAACTCCCCCCGGTAGACGCGGACGCCCAGGCCGCGATGTACGAATTGGCGGATCAGATGTTTCACAGCCATGGTTTCAGATGGTACGAAATCTCGAACTGGGCTAAACCCGGATATGAATCACGTCACAATTATGGGTATTGGACCGGCGCAGAATGGTGGGGGATTGGGCCGGGCGCTCATTCGGCAATTCGTGGTGAACGGTTTTGGAATATGAAATTACCGCGGGCTTATGCGGCGGCCTTAGAAAAGGGTGAATTGCCTATTGCGGGTCGTGATGTGCCGGATGCGGCCGGGCGTGAATTGGAACGGATAATGCTTGGTCTGCGGACCCGGAGCGGCATTGCGTTAGCCGATCTATCTCATTCTTCGCTAAGGGTTTCCGAGCAACTGGTGCAGGACGGCTTGGCTGCGGTGAACGGGTCAAACCTGGTGCTCACCTTGCGTGGCCGGCTCCTGGCAGACACGGTGACCAGGGCCTTAATGTTTGTTTAGGTTAGCCCGCCAGCGCGCGTCGCTGGTTATTATGGCCGGGTTGATCCGCCGAAATGGGCTCGCGACTAGGAAGCAGCAGTGGGTTGGTTTTCGAAGATATTCCGCGGTGACGCGGGAGCTGGCACGACTCGGGCACCGAGTCCCCGCCGGGAACCGGGTGCTCCGGTGACGCCCGCGCCGGGGGATCTCCCTGCGCGTTGGTTGGCCACGACCGGGGTCAGCGGGGTGGCACTGCGCCTCGTACCGGGAGAGCCGGGTCTGTTGGACTCGAAACTCGGCGGCCAGCCATATCTGCCTTTGGGGACACCTTGGCCCAGGGCAGCGGCGGAGGCAAACCAGCCGTTGTTCTTGTTGGCCCAACTCAACTTGAATCAACTCCCACCCCTGGAAGGTTTCCCCCAGAGCGGTTTGCTGCAATTCTTCATTGCCAGCGGCGACACCCACGGCATGAATCTGACAGATTTGGTCTGCGGCGGCGGCCACACCGTGCTTTATCACCCAGATCCCCCGACCACCCCGCCGCCCGGCGAACCCAACCATCCGGATGCGCCTCGGGCGGATGAGGCGATCAAGGACCTCGATTTGCCGTTCCTGACCGCCAGGCCGATCGCCCTGACCGGTCAGGCCGTGCGCGATCCGTTGTCTTACACGGATTTCCGTTTCGTGGGACTGGGGCGCGAGTTGATGCGGAGCGATCCGGCCGCCTGGCCGGACCTGGCTCCGTGGCTCGCTCCGGGCCGCTTGGCGCCTGAGCTTGCGGCGAGCTTCGACAAGGCCTTCGGCCGGTCCGGCCACCGCCTGGGCGGACACCCGTTCTTCGTCGGGGATGATCCGCGGGCAATGCCCCGCTATAGCGGTTTCACCACACTGCTCGCTCAGATTGACTCCGATCTGAGCGTTGGCCTCAACTGGGGCGACTCCGGGGTTTGCAACTTCTTCATCGAACCTGACCGCTTGGCGGCCTCGGATTTCAGCCGCGTTCTGTACCACTGGGACTGCTACTGACCGGTGACTGACCGGTGACTGACCGGTCACTGACCGGTGACTGACCGGTGCGGCGGGCCCACACTGCGCCCTGCCATCGGTGATTCGCCAACTGGGTCCCGACCAAGACCCCGACCGTTTAGGCCCGGATCGGCTAAGCCTGGATCCACCGATGATCGCCGGAGGGAAGCACCAGACGGGTGCGATGGGCGTTCCTGGCCGACGATGGCTACCCGGTGGCCTGCCCGGCCGGTCAGGGGCGTCCAGGGTGGCTAGCTGGCGAACGGCGCAGTAGGCGAGGATCGGTGGATCGAGGCTCAGGGGTGCTGTGCTGGGGGAAGCGGCATCGGGCGAAGGCGTCCTGGGCCTTTCGGCGGGCGGGGAGAGGCTGGGGCTGGGGGCACGGCATCGGGCAAAAGGCCAACAAGTGTAGACCCTAAAGTGGCCCTATCGCAAACCTAACTGCCGGGGTTAGCGGTTCAAGGGGATAAACCGCAACAGGAACAAGCGATCGCGTGGTCATGAGGGGTAGATTCCGTAAGAAGCGCGGCGTCGGGCGGCTCCGTGTGAACGGAACGTGCGGCGGGGCGGACGCGACGAAATGAAACGGGGGGTTGGTTGTGGAAGCCGACTTATTGTTGACGGTGCCGGACATGTCGGGGTTTTCCGCTGGCGGCTGGGTCGACTTTTTGAAACGTTATGATCTGGAGGCCTTGTTTCCTGACGGGGTCGACATTGACGACCAATGCGGATTTTTGCGGGCCACCGCGCGGCGGTCCGACACGAAAGAAACGCGCGATGTGGGCTTCGACTTCAATGTCACCTGCCCTGAGCCTGATGAACGGGATTGGTTCTGCCTATTGACCATTGGCGAGGGCAAGCAGGACTGGAAGTGGGCGTTTGCGCACGCTGCGGCCGCCTACTTCGTGTCCGAACTGGATGGCACCCTGGAAGACCCCAAGCGGGACGTGTGTTACGGACCTGCGGACTTCGCCGAACTGGACTTCCTGGTGCGCGAATTGCTGCAAGGCTAGCGGGCTGGTTGAGCTGGCCGCCTCTCGCCCCCAGGCCTGGCGCAGACTCGCCACCGGCTTGCCGCCCACGCCTGGGCGGGCGCCTCGGGTAAACTAAGGCGCTGCGCCTGCCAGCTTCGGGCGCCGCACCGGGCCTATAGCTCAGTCGGTTAGAGCACCACGTTTACACCGTGGGGGTCGGGGGTTCAAGTCCCTCTGGGCCCACCAGGGTCTGGAACGCTGGCGTGTGTTCCAGGCTTCGCTTTGTGGCGTTGACCAGCGTAGTTGCTGTGCGGAGAGAAGGCTTGAACACACGGTTCTGCTCCGATAATCGCGTCAACCGACCTGCGGTGAATGCACGGTTGC
>JAITJY010000171.1 GCA_031278675.1 Bifidobacteriaceae bacterium | reverse complement strand
GGTTGAATGACCATATTGGTATGGAGGCTCCGGATGATGGTCCGATCTATCATGCGATGGGTGCGAGTTTGACTCGTCTTGATCCTGGTGTACCAGTCCTACCATTCATGATGCCGGCTGGAACTGATAACAAGTCCTTGGCGCCGCTAGGGATTGCGGGTTATGGTTTTACGCCGTTGAATCTGCCGCCTGATTTCGAGTTTTGGCGGATGTTCCACGGGGTAGATGAACGGGTACCGGTCAGCGCGCTGGACTTCGGCACCCGAGCCCTACTCGACTTCCTCACCACCTACTAAACCAACCCCGAACCCTGGGCGCTGCCGACCGATCACCGGTTTGAGCAGTTGGAACACCGTGCTGCCGGCGGTGCTGCCGGTGGTCTGGACGGTGCGGCTGGGGCGGGCTGGTGGCGCCACGGCATCGTGCATGAAGTTGGGCTGGTGCCGGTGGCGCGGGTGGGGACTGTGGGTGGCGCCACGGCATCGTGCATGAAGATGCCCTGGCGCGCATAAAGATGCGCTGGGGCCTGGCGCCCGGGTCTTGGCGAGGCCGCGCTGGCGGGGGATTAGCCTGGATGATCCAGGATTAGCCCGCAGTGACCGATTCCTCAGGTATCTGGCTCTCGTAGTAGGCGTTCTGTTGCTCGTAAAGGACGTCGGTGAGCTTACGCAAGCGTTCCGCTTCGGCATCCGACAGCGCTTCGGTGTCCGTATTAGTCCAATCGCCGTTGTAACCAGGGGCGTCAAAACCGATATCCGGGGTCAAGGCACCCGGATACTTCTTATACAGTTCCTCGAAGAGATCCAAATACTCTTCGTAAGACAGGTCTTGGTCCTGAATCGTTGCGGCCTCTTTGTCGAAAGCAGCTAAATCCACCGGGTCAAAATTCGGGCAAACCTCGAGCAGTGCCCGCAGCTCGCCCTCCGTGATATCTGCGGGCAACACCGCAGTTGGCTGCGTCTGGTATTCGTCAGCCTTCGGCGGATCCGGGTCCTTGATATTCGGGTAACCATTCTCGCGAGCGCACCTGATCCACTCCGTAGTAGGCTCAAGGTATAGCCGCTTCATCCTGAGTTCCTCGTTCGGGTCGACCGTGTATTCCGGCGTCGTGAACCCGGTTTCTTCGAGGCACGCTACAAAATCCTCCGTATAGTCTTGATCGCCCACAATCAAATACGGCGGCGTTGTCGGGATACCTTCCTCAATTTCTAGGCTTTCGTCAACCGGCGGCTCGGTTACGCTCTCTTCCGGTTCGTCAACGGCCGTGGTGGCGGCGTCGACGGGGACGGGTGCAGAGACCCACGTCTCGGCTTCGGAGGCAGCCCCGCCCATAGCCTCGGCCATCGAGGGGTCGTATTTCGCGACCAAAGGGGCGAGCCGCCTTTGGGCAGCGACCCAGTCCTCCTCCGTCCCGGCCTCTGTGCCGGCCGACATCATGGAGCCGCTATCGCCACCGAGCGACATCGCCCAAACACCTGTGGTCTGGATCGTGAAGTCGCCCTGGTCCGAACCCCAGTCGTTGAATTCCGCGTCGATCCCCGCCTCCTGGAGGCATTTGACCATGTCACGGGCAGTATCAGCCTGAGACTTATTCGCATTGGCGCCCTCAGTTCCGCCCAGAGTTGCCACGTCATCGCCAGCGGTACAGCCAGAGATGGTCAGTGCCCCCGTCAGCACCAGGCATGCGATCGTTGAAGACTTCTTCATCTGCGTTTCCCCTTATCACTTGGCGCACAACAGGTACAGCGGGCTTCGCCGTGGGTCCAAAGAATAGCGCCACCTCACGGACTTGCCGTCCACCTGAGGTCGGATCGGTCTGTTGGCGTCGCCCCTGGGGGCTTGCCGACTGGGGCGCAGGGGTGTTGGGGTGTTGGGGAGGCCGGGGCGCTGGGGCGGCCGGAGCGCCGGGGCGTAGGGGCGGCCGGAGCGCAGGGGCGTAGGGGCGGCCGGGCGCTTACGGTGTCAGTGTCGAGTGAGAAGGTTAACGGCATGAGGGATTTACTTGGCTTCGACACAGAGACCACAGGCGTCAATTGGCGCGAGGACAGAGTCGTGACTGCGGCGTTGATGTGGCGCAGCGCAGACGGCACCGAACGGACGCGCAGCTGGCTGATCAACCCGGGTATCGAGATACCCGCGCGGGCTACCGCGATCCACGGCGTCACCACCGAAATGGCCCAAACCCAAGGGGCACGCCCGGAGGTGGCCCTGGAAGAAGTAGCCTGCGAACTAGCTGAAAGCCTCGCCCGCCAGGTGCCGGTGCTGGCCTTCAACGCCTCCTATGATCTGCGGATCTTGGACACGGAGTTGCGGCGGCACGGACTCGCGAGTTTGGCGGACAGGCTCGGCGGCCTGCTCGCCCCCGTGATTGATCCGCTGGTGATTGACCGCGCAGTGGACCGCTACCGCCGCGGCCAGCGCAAACTAGTAGATCTGATGGCACTGTACGGCTTGCCCCGGAGTGACAGCTTGCATGACGCGCTGGAAGACGTCCGCCAAGCCATCGCCGTATTCGACGCGATCGAGGCCCGGTTCCCGGAAATCGCCGCCCTGAACGCTATGAAGCTGCATGCCTGGCAGGCCCCCCGGCACCGGGCATGGGCGGAAAACTTCAACAAATGGCTGACAGCGCAAGGCCGCACACCGGACGCGGACCTCGCTTGGCCATGACGCCGGTCAATTCCCGGGGCAGAGCGCGCCAAGGACCTGCCGCTCACAACCCGCGACGAGTTGGGAGTCCCCCAGCAGCGGCTGCGAGCTTGGGTCCGGAGGGTTTAGAGGCCGAGTTCGGCCTCGAAGCCGCCTTTCTCCAGGCGCTGCTTGATGCTGCTGAGGAACTTGGCGGCATCAGACGGAGCGATCAGGCGCGAATCGTAGGACAGCGCCAGATAGCTGGTGGAGCGAACCGCGATACCCTCGCCTACCACCACCGGACGCCTGGTGACCGCACCCACCGACAGGACCGCCACCTGGGGCGGCTCAATGATCGGGAAGTCGAGCATCAAATCAGGACCGGCCGGGGCAGTGATAGTGAACGTACCAGCCGCCAGATCAGCCGGGAGCAGAGCCCCGCCCGCCGCGCGGGCCTTGACACCGGCGATCGCCCGGGCCAACCCGCCCAGCCCCAAAGACCCCGCATCCGGAATGACCGGGACCAGCGGACCCGACGGAGTGAACACCGTCACGCCCAGATTCTCCTGCCCGTAATAGACCACATCGCCGTCCAGGATCGCCGCGTTGAACACCGGGTTGGCCCGCAGGGCCTCGACCGTCGCCAACGCAAAGAACGGGTCACGGTCGAGTTCAATCCCCTCGCGTTCCAAGAAACTGCGCTTGCCTTGCTCAACCAAACGTGTCACGTCAGTCATATCAACCTCCGCCACCGACGTGAGCTGAGTTGGCTGGAACACCTGGTGAAGCTGCCGCTCAGCCGTCATGGCGCGGAGCCGCGGGAGCCGTTCGTCCGCCCCCGCCGGCGCATCCACTGCAGCCGGAGCCGCCGGCGCAACCACCGGTGGCGGCACAGCCGCCATCACGTCCTCGCGCCGGATCCGGCCGCCCACGCCCGTCCCCGTCACGTCGGCCAAGTCCACGCCCACCTCGCTCGCCAACTTCCGCACAATCGGCGTGACATAGCCCGTGGTCGGCCCCCCCGGCCGCCCCCCCGACCGGTCGCCGCCGGCCGATGCCGTCCCCCCTAAACCAGCCACCGGCCCCCCGGCGCTGGTGGCGGCGAAAGCAGCAGGCATGGCCGGCCTCGCGCCCTGGGGCGCACCGCCCGGTGCCGACTCGCCGGCTCTGCCAGCTCCACCGCCCGGGGCCGGCTCGCCGGTTCTGCCGGCTCCACCGCCCGGTGCCGTCTCCCCGGCTCTGCCGGCTCCACCGCCCGGTGCCGGCTCGCCGACTCTGCCAGCTACACCGCCCGGTGCCGTCTCCCCGGCTCTGCCGGCTCCACCGACCGGAGCCCGGTGCGCGGGCGCTGGGGCTGCGGCGGGGGCTGGGGCTGGGGCTGGTGCTGGGGCTGGTGGGACGGCATCGGGCGAGGGCCAGGCGGAGCGGGCGGAGGCGGGCGCGGCGGCCTCACCCGGCTCACCCAGCACGGCGAGAACGGCACCGATTTCTGCGACCTCGTCTTCTGCGACCAAGATCTCTAAGAGCACCCCGGCGTACGGCGAAGGGATCTCGGTATCAACCTTGTCGGTCGAGATCTCGACGAGCGGCTCATCGACGGCGACCACATCACCGACCTGCTTGAGCCACTGGGTGACGGTCCCTTCGGTGACGGATTCGCCGAGGGCTGGCATTGGGACTGGCTGCGACATTGCTTCTTCCTTCTAGACGTGGATGGCTAGGCGGTGGTTAGGCGTGCTCAGGCATGGGCATGGAGCGGTTTACCGGCCAGGGCAAGGAAGGCTTCGCCAATGGCCTCGTCCTGGGTGGGATGGGCGTGGATCAACTCCGCCACATCCTGCGGATAAGCCTCCCAGTTGACAATCAATTGGGCTTCACCGACCAATTCCCCGATCCGCGTGCCCACCATGTGAACGCCGATCACGGGACCGCACACCAACCGGACCAATTTGACGAAGCCCTGGGTAGCCAAGACCTGGCTCTTGCCGTTACCGGCGAGGTTGTATTCGACGGTTTCGACGGCATCGTCACCGTGGGCAGCACGCGCGGCGGCCTCCGTCAACCCAACCGAAGCGATCTCCGGATCGCAGTAGGTGACGCGCGGGATACCCGATTCGATCAGCGGCGGCGGAT
>JAITJY010000160.1 GCA_031278675.1 Bifidobacteriaceae bacterium | reverse complement strand
GGAGAAAGCTGTGACCTTCTACTTGGATACCAACACCTATGTCGAGTTCTTGCGCGGCCGTTCCCCAACGGTTGGGGACCGTCTGCGGGCGCAGACACCCAGCAACGTGCGGCTTCCATCAATGGTGAAAGCCGAACTGTTGTTCGGCGCGGCCATGAGCCGCGATCCCGAAGCCGAGGCGGCAAAGGTCAACGCCTTCATCGATGCCTTTGAGATTGAGGCGTTCGGTTCCGGTGCGGCCGCGCAATACGCTGAGACCCGCTCCGCCCTGCAGCGCGCTGGCCAGGCGATCGGCCCGAACGACCTTGTGATCGCGGCCACTGTGCTAGCTACCGGCGGTACGTTGGTGACGCACAACGTCGAAGAGTTCCAGCGCATCCCCGGGCTGAACGTGGCCGATTGGCAACAGTGAGCCGGATTCCCTGGAAACGGCGCACTGGCCCAGGCCGGCCATGCACTTCGCATGCGCATATTCTGGCCGCATGACAGCGCTGCAGGTCAGAGATGCGCCAGCCCCCATGGCCGCCGAGTTGAAGCGGCGCGCCGCCGTGCGCGACTTGCGGGATTTCCCAGCTCGGCGCTGGCCTACGGATGGGCTGTTGGCGCGGGTTTGGGCTCTGCGGGCAAACCTGACAGCGTACGATGCCGTCTACGTGGCTCTCGCGGAGGCCCTCGGTTGTGTTCTCCTCACCCACGACAACCGGCTCGCCACTGCGGCCAAGCGCTTCGCCGACTGCCCAGTGGACGTGCTATAGCGCCGGCCCCGAACAGTCGGCCTTCAGGGTCGGCGCGCCGGGGACAAGCCGTGACCTTCTGGTTGGATGCCAACACCTGTGTCGAGTTCTAGCGCACGCGGTGGCCGCAAAATCTCGGAGCGAAGCCGAGCCAGAATCAATCGGCTACGCGTAGAACAGGCGGTCGAAGACCGCGCGGGCGCGGCGCGCCACGCGGGCGCGGTCCTGGGGCAGAGACAAACCAGCCGGGGGCCGGTAGCCCAGGAGTGATCCGACGCCGCGCAAAGCGCGGCCGTCCGAAGGCACCACATCCGAGGTCGGGCTCGCCCGGCCCGTCCAGAGCACATTCGCATTCCGGATCGACATGGCCTGCATCCAGGATTCAATCAGCGTGTCCGCATCCTCGCGGGCCATCAGCCCCGCTACAACGGCGCCCTCCAACGCCTCGACGGTGCCCGTGACACGCAGTTCCGGGTGCTCCCAAGCACCCCTCATCTGGTAAAGCTGAGCCACCCATTGCACATCAAGCAGGCCTCCAGGCCCGAGTTTGAGGTGCCGCGCCGGCTCAACCCCGCGGGGCAACCGCTCCGCATCGATCCGCGCTTTCATCAACCGCAATTCCTTCAAGCCGGCGGCGTCCAAACCCGAACGCGGATAGCGCACCGCCTCAGCCACCTCCATAAACGCACCGGTCACAGGAGCCGGACCAGCGGCGGGCCGGGCCCGCAACAAAGCCTGACGCTCCCAGGCCAACGCCCACCGCCCGTAATATTCGCGGTAAGCCGCCACGGACCGCGACAGTGCGCCGTTGCGTCCCTCCGGCCGCAGGTCAGGGTCAATTTCCAGCGCCGGTTCCGCCCCGCCCTGCCGCAGCAACGCAATCACCCGCGCAGCGATCGCCACCGCCTGAGCCTGCGCCTCCGCCTCCGGTACGCCCACCCGCGCCTGGTGCACAAACACCACATCCGCGTCAGACCCCATCGCCATCTCGCGCCCCCCGAAAGACCCCATCGCGATCACCGCCACATCCGCCGCCAGCTTCCCGTCTGCGGCCTCCGCCTCGCCGCTGGCCAGCGCCAATACTGCCTCAAGGGCCACGCCGGCGGTGGTGGATACCGCGAACCGGGCGGCGCCATCGTCCAAGACGCCCAGCGCCATCCCCATCGCCAACCGGGTCAACTCCCGCCGCCGCACCGCCCGGACCGCCTCCGCCGCCGCTCCCGCGCCCTCCCGCCGCTGCACAATTGCCCCCAATTCCTCCCGCAACTCCCCCGCCTCGCGCGGCGCCAAGTCCGAATCGTCGCCGAGCCAGCGGACGGCATCGGGCGAACGGGCAATGTTTTCCGCCACATAGGACGATGCCGCCAAGGCATGTGACAGCCTCTCCGCCGCCCCAGCGGAGTCCCGCAACATCCGCAAGAACCACGGGCTGGAGCCCATCGCCTCCGACAGTTTGCGGAACGACAAAAGCCCGCCGTCCGGGTCCGCGCCCTCCGCCAACCAACCCAACATGACCGGCAGCAACTGCCGCTGGATGGCGCTCCGGCGGCTAACTCCGCTGGTCAGGGACGCAATATGGCGCATCGCGCCCTCCGGGTCGCGGTAACCGAGCGCCGCCAGACGGGACTTGGCTGCCTGCGGTGCAAGCACCGCCTCGCCCGCCGAGAGCCGCGCGGTGGCGGGCAACAGCGGCCGGTAATACAGCTCTTCGTGGAGGGAGCGGACCTCGCGGCGCGTGTCCTTCCAGGACTGGTAGAGCGCCTCACCAATGTTGGATGACTGGTGCAGTGACCCGCCCCCCGGCGCGGCCCGGGCCGCGCTCGGCCGTCCCGGCCCGATGCCCGTAGCTGCCCCTTGGCCAACCGGCCGCCCCCCGTCACCGCTCGGGCCGACCGCCGCGCGCCGCTGGCGTCCGGAATCCTGGGGCTGCGCACCGTCGCGGGGCCGCCCCGACCGGCCCTGGAAACGAACCGAGCGCGCTAGGCGGCGCAGGTCGGCCGGCGCGGTCGGCATCAGATGGGTGCGTTTCAGGCGGTAAAGCTGGAGCCGGTGCTCTAGGACACGCAGCCGCCGGTAGCATTCGTCAAGCTGAGCGGCCGGAGCCCGGCCCACATAGCCCCCATCCCGCAGCGCACTGAGCGCCTCTAGCGTCCCCGCGACCCGCAGCGATGGGTCGCCGCGGCCATGAACTAACTGGAGAAGCTGAACAGTGAACTCAACATCCCTCAGTCCGCCGCGGCCCAGTTTGATCTGGCGGTCCGCCTCCGCCGGGGGCACATTTTCTTCGACGCGGCGCCGCATTGCCTGTGCGTCCTCGACAAACCCTTCAGATTCGACCGCGTGCCAGACGAAGGGCCGAGTCGCCTCGAAGTAGGCGTCCCCCAGGGCCACGTCCCCTGCGGCGGGACGCGCCTTGAGCAGCGCCTGAAACTCCCAGGTCTTGGCCCACTTCTGGTAATAGGCCAGATGCGACCCCAACGTGCGGACCAGGGGTCCGTTCTTGCCTTCGGGACGCAGGTTTGGGTCAACCTGCCAGATCACCGGTTCTTTGGCTGCGGTGAACGTGGCGCGCTGCAGCGCGCCCGCCAAGGCTGCCGCCACCTCCAGGGCGCGGTCTTCCCCGATCCCCGCTGCAGCGGGTTCCGCCACGTAGACCACATCCACATCCGACACGTAGTTCAGTTCCCGGCCCCCCGTTTTGCCTAGGGCGATGATCGCCAACCGGGCGGCCTCATGCCCGGGTGTGCCCGCCCGCGCTATTGCCAAGGCGGCCTCCAATACACCGGTCGCCAGATCCGCTAACGCGACTCCGATCTGAGGGAATAGCGCCATCGGGTCTGGTCCGGCCAGGTCTTCGGCCGCGATGGCGAGCAGCGCGGCCCGGTACGCCACGCGCAGTGGCTCCGCCGCCGGTGAATCCGCCACCGGCACGGCGTCCGCCGGATCAGCTCCGACCGCCTCCAGCAAAGCTGCCCGGAACCGCGCCCGCTGCCCGGACGCGTCGCTGGACAACCCGTCAACGCTGGCCAGGGCTGCGCCCTGGTGGCGCCCCGGCGCCACCAGCCCCTGACCAGCCCCGGCGGATGGCTCCGCCTCCTCGCCCGCCTCGGGCTGCCACCTGCTCGGCTTGGCCAGTTCAGCCAGGTGTTCGGGGTGGTGGACCAGATGGTCCCCTAAGGCGGCCGACCCGCCTAGGACCGCCAACAGGCGAGCGTAAGCCGACGCATCGTCCGCCAACGCGGCGAGCCCCAGCCGGCCATCTGGGGCTTGCCCAATCCGGGCCAGCGACAGCAACGCCAAGTCGGGGTCTGCGACGGCAGCCAACTGGTCTATGGCGGGTGGGCGGACGGGGCCGTCCAACGTGGACAACTCCCCCAACAGGGCCTCGGCGCGTGCCGGGTCCGCGACACCCGCCCGTAGCAACTCGGCGCGGGTGGACTGGAGCCGGCCGCCCGGCCCGCCGGGAACCACCAGCGCGCTCACAGGATGGGCAGGAAGCGCTCTAGTTCATAGGCGGTGACTTGAGCACGATATTCAGCCCACTCTTGCCGCTTGTTACGTAACACAAACTCAAACACATGTTCGCCTAAGGTTTCGGCGGCAAGTTCGGATTCGCCCATGAGGCGGGCCGCCTCGTCAAGCGACCGCGGCAACGGAGAAATCCCCAGCGCGCGGCGCTCCGCGTCCGTCAACGACCAAACGTCATCTTCCGCTTCGCTGCTTAGCGGCATATCCTCCTCAATGCCCTTGAGTCCCGCCGCCAAAATTATGGCGAAAGCCAAATAGGGATTCACCGCAGAATCCATTCCTCTAAACTCGACCCGCGCGGTCTGAGGTTTGCCCGGCTTATACATTGGAACACGCAGCAACGCGGACCGGTTATTGTGGCCCCAGCACACATAATTCGGGGCTTCTGCCCCACCCCAGAGCCGCTTATACGAATTGACAAACTGGTTGGTGATCAGCGACATCTCCGGGGCATAATACAACACGCCCGCCATGAAGGCGCGAGCCGTCCTGGACAGCTCATATTCCGCAGCGGCATCGAAGAACGCATTCTGGTCACCCTCGAACAGCGAGAAATGGGTGTGCATGCCGCTGCCCGGGTGATGCGCCATCGGCTTAGGCATAAACGACGCGAAGACACCTTCCGCCAGCGCCGCCTCTTTGACCACACTGCGGAACGTCATAATGTTGTCCGCCATGGTCAACGCATCCGCGTAGCGCAGATCAATCTCATTTTGGCCAGGCCCCGCCTCGTGGTGCGAAAACTCCACCGAAATGCCCATCGATTCCAGCATCTCGATGGCGATCCGCCGGAAATCGTTGGTCGAACCGCGCGCCGTATGGTCAAAGTACCCGCCCGAATCCAACGGCACCAACGGATTAGTCGAACGGCCGGTGCCGGATTTGAACAGATAGAACTCGATCTCGGGGTGCGTGTAGAAGCTGAATCCCATGTCTGCAGCCCGCTTCAAGGCCCGCTTCAGCACATGTCTGGGGTCCGCCGGGCTGGGGACGCCTTCCGGCGTGACAATGTCGCAAAACATCCGCGCCGTCCCGTGCCTGTCACCATGCCACGGCAGCAATTGGAATGTGGTCGGGTCGGGGACTGCGACCATGTCGGCCTCATAGACGCGGGTAAAACCTTCGATGGCCGACCCGTCGAATCCGATCCCCTCCTGGAAGGCCCCTTCCAGTTCCGCAGGGGCTATCGCCACCGACTTCAATATCCCCAACACGTCTGTAAACCACAGCCGGATGAAGTGAATGTCCCGCTCCTCCATGGCCCTCAAGACGTATTCCTGCTGCCGATCCATCTCAGCTCCTCTTCATTTGGCGCGCAGCTTACGCGACCATCTTGCCACCCCCGTGTGTCAGGCAAGTTACTTACCGCCCCGCCCGTCAGTCCGCGTGTCGCCCCGGCCGGTCCCCGACTCCCGGGCCGCCCCAGCCCGCCCTCCGGCCCCGCCCAGCCCTACCGGCCCACCCCGCCGGTCCGCCGCGCGGGACAAACTTGGGGGGACGGCATCGGGCAGCGGGGATTGCCGGTAAGGTTGGTCCATGGTTGCGGTAATCAGCCTGGTCCGCTTCACGCCTTCGCCCGGCGAGATAACCCACAACGCAACCGAAATCTTGCGGCGCTCGGCTGATGCCGCCCAGCTTGGCGCCGCCGTAGTGGTCTTCCCGCTGTGGGCGCTGAGCGGGCTCGGCCACCAAGCAGCCGTGTGGTCCGCCCCAGCCCAAGCCGCGCAGACGGAGCGCGCCGCCGCAGACGCCTTAGTAGTACTAGCGCACGATGCCGACCGGTCCGGCCTCGGTGGCCGCTACCTGTTGGTGGGGACCTTGGGTTGGGCCGCAGATGGGGCGCCCCAGGCGGCCACCGCCTTACTCCACAAGGGCAAGGTGGGCTTGGCCTACGCCGCCGGCCGCCCAGATGTGGTGGCCGAACCATGGGCTGGTGAGCACCGTGTGAGCGGCGAACTGGCCCACCGGGGCCAGGACTATTCGGGCGCAGTGTTCGAGGCCCACGGGAATCTCTTCGGCATTTGGCTCGACACCGTGCTGGTTCCGCCGAGCTGGCCTAGTGGAATCAATGCCACCCTAGACGCGGTGCTGGTCCAAACCGTCGGGGGCGCGTTCGTCGCCGACCGCGCGGGCCGGCGCCTGAGCCACCCCCAACCCGCTCACCCCGGCCTGACTTTGTGGCACACGGCTGAATAACACCCACCCCGGAAGCGGGGGCGACCCTGCGAAGCGGGCCCCGCCTCGGACAACTCTGCCGCGCCCACCCCGGGAGCGGGTGTGACCCCGGGCTCTTGGCAAAGTCCGCTGGTTGGGGTTGCGGGGTGTTGCCGCGTCGGCTTGGGGCCGCGAGTGTTTCAATTTATCTCCTGGATTTCGTCGAGTGTTTCAATTTATCTCCCGCCCTCAGCATCCCCGCCGCTCAGACCACTGGGCTTGGTTGGGCTGGAGATAAATTGAAACACTCGCCACCGGACAGGAGATAAATTGAAACACTCGACGCCGCAGACAGCGCCAGGCGCGGGCCGACTTTGCTCAAGGCCCTGGGGGGAGGGACTTAACCCCTATTCTCGGTT
>JAITJY010000125.1 GCA_031278675.1 Bifidobacteriaceae bacterium | reverse complement strand
CCCCGGCACGCGCCTCTCGAGGGCACATTTGCCGGGTATGATGTTTCTTGACAGTCAGCACGCGCAGTTACTTTTGCTCCCCTTGGTCTGACACCAGCACAAATACCGTTCAGGCGGCTCAAGAGTGGTCTGCCACCAAGCGCAGGATAGCCCCGCCGTAGCGTTCGATCTTGACCGGCCCTAATCCCGGGATGCCCGCAAGATCCTTAGTGTTGCCAGGGAGCCGGGCGGCCACAGCCCGCAGGGTCAGATCAGTCAAAACGGCAAAATCCGGCACGCCGGCCCGCCGGGCCGCTTCCAAACGCCACTGGCGCAGCTCGCTGAACAGGGCGGATTCCTTCGGGGTGAGTTGGTCAGCGGCGGGTACGTCAAGGCCGCGCGCCTTCCGCGCGACCTGTTCCGCAGTGGGCCAGATACCGTCCAAGAAGCGCGAAGCGCGCCGGTTCGCGTTACCGCCCGGGACACGAGCCTTCGCATAAGACAACTGTAGGTAGCGTTTCGCCCGCGTTATGCCAACATAAAGCAGGCGCCGTTCTTCCGCGATGTCCGCTGCCGTCGTGGCCAGCGAGATCGGCAACAGCCCGTCCGCTAGCCCAGCCAAGAAGACCGCCTCCCACTCGAGTCCCTTCGCGGAGTGCAACGACGCCAGGGTGACGCCTTTGGCGGCGGGCGCATGGTCCGTTTCGGAGCGTTCCTCGAACGCGGCCACCAGTTCGCCTAGGCTGTTCGCCCCGGCGTCTACCAACTCGGCGGCCAAGGCCGCCAATGCGTCCAGTGATTCCCAGCGTTCCCGGGTGGCGCCGCGTTCCGCCGGCGGCGTCTCGCTCCAACCGATCCCCGAGAGCACGGCGTGTACCCGGTCTATTACCGGCTCGGCTGATTCGGCTCGGGCGGCGGCGCGCAACAACACCAGCGCCTGGCGCACCTCAGCCCTGGCGAAGAACTTCTCGCCGCCGCGCACCTGGTAGGCAACGCCCGCCAGACCCAGGGCGTTTTCCAGCGGTTCGGACTGTCCATTGGTACGGTACAGCACTGCCATACTAGAGGGTGGCACGCCTTCGCTAGCGAGTTCCCGGATGCGGGCGGTAATCGCGGCTGCTTCGGCGGCATCGTCCGCGAAAGACCGAAACGCCACCGCAGGACCCGACGGTAGCTGCGCCACCAAGTGGACGCCCGTTTCGCGGCTCCGGCGCAACAGCGAATTCGCCAGCGAGACCACCTGCGGCGTGGACCGATAGTCGCGGACCAACTCGACAATGGTCGCATCGGGGTAGCGGCGCTTGAAACCGGTCAGGTAGCCGGAGGTCGCGCCCGCGAACGAATAAATGGTCTGGGCCGGGTCACCCACCACACACAGTTCACGGCGCTCCCCCAACCAAAGATCCAGCAACCGCTGCTGAAGGGGTGAGACATCCTGATATTCGTCCACCACGAAGTGCCGGTATTGGGCGCGGACCGCGCGAGCCGCCACAGGACTTTCAGCGAGCAGACCCGCCGTCACCAGGAGAACATCTTCGAAGTCCATCGCGTCCGACTCGCTCAAAACCTGATCATAGGTCCTGATCAGGCGTGCTACACCAACCGGGTCCAAGCCTGCGACCGGGACGCGTCCCGCACCGGCGGCTTGTTTCTGGTAATCATCAGCGGTCCACAAGTGGACCTTGGACCATTCGATCTCCGCAGCGAGGTCCCGCACCGCGGCCCGGTCTACCTCCACCCCGAGACGGATCGCGGCCTGAGCTACGGTGCGGGCCTTGTATTCCACGATCCGGGGCACGGGACGGCGGAACTCTCTGGGCAAGAAGTAGCGGAGTTGACGCAATGCCGCCGAGTGGAACGTGCGCGCTTGGACGCCGGGGGCGCCGAGGGCCCGCAAACGTTCCCGCAACTCGCCGGCGGCCCGGGAGGTGAACGTCACGGCCAGCACCGATGAAGGGTCATAGGTGCCGGTCAGGACCCCGTAGGCGATCCGGTGGGTGATGGCGCGTGTCTTGCCGGTGCCGGCGCCGGCCAACACACAGACGGGTCCCGTGAGCCCGGTGGCGGCGGCCCGCTGCTCCGGATCGAGGTGTTCTAACAGCCTTTCTGCGCGTTGATCTTCTGACACGCGGTCCATCTTCGCACCTTCGGCCCACTTGCACGCCGTAACGTGGGAGCGTGGGCACTAATCGAACCAACCCGCTGGCTCTTGCTGCGCTAGCTACCGCCGCTGTCCCCGGCTTAGAGATTGTGTCCACTCGGCTGGACCAACTCAGCGCCGATTTCGCTTTTGCGGAGGCGGAGGATGCCACCGGCCGCGCCTGGATTATCCGCGTTCCCCTGCATGATGCCGCCGAGGCGGGCCAAGAAGCCGAGTTGGCGTTGTTGGGTGCTTTGGCGGGGGCTTCTTCTGGGGGCGCGTTGCCTTTCGAGGTGCCGCGGCCGCGTGGCACAGCCCGGATGGATGGTGGTGGGTTGGCGATTGTGTATTCGCGGCTGCCAGGAGTACCGCTGGTGATGGAATTGATGCCGGCCGGTCCAGGGATTGCGGAGTCGTTGGGGCGGGCTATCGCGGCGTTCCACCAACTTCCGCCGGGCGTGGTGACGGGCGCCGGGTTGCCCGCTTTATCACCGACCGCCTATCGGCATCGTTTGAAGTCGGAGGTGGACGATGCCGTCCGCACCGGCCATGTTTCCCGCCGTTTGGAAGACAGGTGGTACGGGCAGCTAGAACAGGATGCGTGGTGGGTTTTCACGCCGGTCCCCATTCATGGTGATATGGCGGCTGAGCATTTGATGCAGCATTCGAACCGGATTTCGGCGATGACTGATTTTGCGTCGGTTCAGGTGTCTGATCCGGCCGAGGATTTGGCGCAGATTTTGGCGCCTTTGCCGCCGGATTTGGCGGGCACCATTGTGGGTGCTTACCGGGCGCGCCGGTTGGAGTTGGAGGATGAGCACTTGGAGGATCGTGCGGCTTTCCTGGGCGAGATTGCGATTATTCGTTGGCTGCAGCATGGTTTGGCGCTGGATGATCAAGTGATCGTGTCGGATGCCCGCGAGATGTTGGCTGATCTGGACCGGGCGGTCCTAGAGGAAATTGAGGCGTTGGAGCGGGCTGAGGCGGCCGAAGCGGCCGCTCGGGCGAAGCTGGAGGAAGCGAAGCTGGCGGCAGAGAAGGAGGCGTGGGAGCGCCGCGAGGCGGCGGGCCGGGCGTCGCGGTCCGCTGCGCGTCAGCGTGAGCGGGCGGGCACCGGTGGTTTGCCGCCTGTGGGTGAAGCGATCGATGATGGTCTGGACTGGGGTGATGCTGGTCTGCGGGGCGCCCCGCAAGATGGTGGCCCCGCTGAGCGGGGTGGTGCGGGCGCCGGTGGTGGCGGTGCCGTTGCCGGTGCCGTTGCTGGTGGCGACGGGATTGGCCCGAGTCAGCGCCTGGGCCATGGTTCGCTGGACCGGCACGCTATTAGTTGGCCGGCCCGCAAACCGGTGTCCGATGGCGGCGTGAGCGTTTGGGGCAAACCGCGCCCCCTGGGCCCAGCCCCCTCCGGCGCTGAACCCAGCGCTGACGCCGACCCCAGCGCGGATGCTAATCCCAATGCTGACGCCGACCCCAGCGCGGGCATCGACTCCAGCGCTGACGCCGAACGCGGCGCCGAACCCAGCGCGGGCACCAAAGGCAGCACCGAACTCGCCGCTGGACCCAGCGCGGATGCTGATCCCAACGCTCACGCGGAACGCAACGCTGGCGCCGCAGGCAGCACCGAACGCGCCGCTGAACCCAGCGCGGATGCTAATCCCAACGCTGACGCGGAACGCAGAGCTGACGCACAAGCCGACGCTGACGCGGAACGGAGCAGCGGCACCGCAGGCAGCACCGAACGCACCGCTGAACCCAGCGCGGATGCTAATCCCAATGCTGACGCGGAACGCAACGCTGACGCCGCCGGCAGCACCGGACTCGCCGCTGGACCCAGCGGTGACGCCCAACCCGTGGCCACGGCTGGCCCCGGTACTCACCGCGAACCGGAAGCTGCCCCTCGACCCGATGCCCACACCGACCCCAGCGCCGGGCATGATCCGTTCTCAGATGAACCCGATTCTGGGGAAATGACGCAGGCTTTCCTGCCAGATTTCCTGAAGGACGAATCGGAGGCCCCGGCCGACATAGCCGCAGCCTCCAGCCGCGACTCAACGGAAGCACTAGAACGCCCCACCTCCGGCCTCAACTAACCCTCCGGCCCACAACCCCGCCCGCAGGCCGGTCCCCCACGGGCCCGCAGAACGGTCTCCCGGCGGCCCGGGGGTCACCCCCCGGTTTCTAGGGCGGCCTCCCGGCGACCCCCAGGGTTGGGTTTGGGCAGTTTC
>JAITJY010000124.1 GCA_031278675.1 Bifidobacteriaceae bacterium | reverse complement strand
GCCAAGCGCCGCGCGGAGACGTGGTGGCGCTGCTCGATGTCATTCTTGGCACCGGTCTGCGGATCGGCGAGGTGCTGGCGTTGCGCTGGCGCGATGTCGTCCAAGACGGCGAGACATGGCTGGTGGACGTGAACGCCACCATGGTCGAACTGGTCGGACGCGGCCAGGAGCGCCAGCCTGTGCCTAAGACTGACGCCAGCGACCGGCTGGTGCCGCTGCCGGCTTTCACAGTCGCGGCAATCGACTCGATGCGCTCACTGGCGGGCGAACAGGCCAAACCAGAAGACTATGTGTTCGCCGCTCGCAAACACATCGCGCAAACAGAGGCTCGGCCCCGGTCCCGCTCGAACTGGAGAAGATCGCTGCGCGCGGCGTTGGCCGACCAAGGCTTGGGCGAGTTGGGGTTCGCTCCCCATGTCGCCCGTAAGACTGTGGCCACGGTGGTGGCCAGGGCCACCGGGTCGGATGAGATCGCCGGGCGGCTGCTCGGACATCAGGTGTCGCGGTCTGTGACCACGTTGCATTACATCGAGCGGATGCGGCGCGCGCCGGATGAGACGGCGGTCATCCAAGCGTTCGTCGAGCTGTCCGAGTCGTTGGTGCCGCTCCCGGCCCAACTCTCAACCGCTCACTTCCCGTCTTGTTCCAAGCGCGAGTTCACCGCTGATTGATAGGGTTCGGCTTCTGTTCGATTGACGCCAACCACGCGGCAGAAAAGTGCCGCGTGTTTGGCGTCCGCCGCTCGTTGAACAGGTGTGACCCGTAAACCGAAACTCCCGAAGACCCCGGCCGATCAGGTGATGCTCGACGACCTGGCTGATGTGATGCGGCCCGGCACGATGCGTGTCGGCTCTGATTTCTTCCGCACCGTCGACCCGTTCGACCCCGACCAGGTGTGGGTTCACGGGGCGGTGTTGTCGTTGATCCCCAAACCGTTCGCCGGCGAGTCCCTGCCGAGGTTCTGGGGGGTGGGCGTCCTGCCGCCGGTGGGCGGACCAGGCACCTCGGCGGTGGTGGTCCATCCGCAGATGCGGCGCGGCGAGATGGGGGGCGGGAGTGTTCTCGACCACGCTCCGGCGTCGCGGGACGCGCCGCCAGCTCATCAGCTCAGGCAAGGAGAGACCAGGGCCGGTTTCCCGCAGCGCGTCCCGCGTGTCTCTCAGCGCAGTGTTGTGCCGCCGCGCCCCTCTTCGTCCAACGAACCATGGACTGTCAACAGTCCGGCGTCACGCAGACCTTTCAAGCGCAGCGCGCCGCCCCACTCGGCGTCGCGGCGTCGGTTGCGCCGTTTGCGGGCGCGCTCCCGGCGCAGACGGATGATCTGACACAGCTCTGTCAGCAACGACATATCAGTTCTCCTTGTCTCACTGTTCGGCGCGGGCCGCGCCGGTTCGTTGTCGTTCCGTCCCAGGCGTCAGCCGCCTGTCTCACTGGCTGGCCGCTGTTCGATTGGCAAGGTTTGATTGGCCAACACTGCCGGGCGAAAGATGCCCGACAGTGTTGGCCCGCCACTCGTTGTAACGGTGTGTCTGAAACCCAACTGCACGTCCGTCTCACCGATCAGCTCCACGCCCAACTCAAATACTGGGCTGAGCATGAGGGCGTCTCGTTGAACACGTTCGCCATTGAGGCTTTGCACGCCCACCTGGCTGCTCTGGCCAACAACACGCAGGTGCGCGACGACACGGTGGTGTTGACGTTGGAACGTCTCGTCCAAGCGGTTGAACGTCTCACCGAACTGTTGACCGAACCGCTCACTGGACCCCCCGCAGAACCTCCCGCCGAAAAGAAGGAGACCTTGTGACCGTCATTCCCGAATCCGACCTTGAACCCGCAACGCCCGCGGCGCCCGCAGCGCCCGCCGGGTGGTACCCGGACGGCTCGAACCTTGACACAGACCGTTACTGGGACGGCGACGATTGGACCGACCAGACGCGGGCCGCCCATCCGTTGGCCGCCTGGGTGCCGGAGCTGCCATGCCCCAGCCCCACGCCGCCCGCCAGAGTTGACCAATCTCAGCCGCAACGCCGACACCAACAGCCCCAACCACAGTCCCAGCCGCAGCGGCCGCAACTGCGGACGCCGCCGGCCCGCTCGGCGTCGGCGTTCACGCCCGTGCCGCGCGGGCCGGCGCCCGAGCGCGAGGCAGCGGTGCCGACCCCGGACGAGACGTTCATCCCGCACCGGGGCGCGGGGTTTTTGAGCGGCGGCGGACGGCAAACCGGGCCGCCGGTCCCCGGGGCCGCGTCGTTCCCGACATCGCCCGCCAAACGGGTCCAGTGGACGCCATCGCCGACCCCCGCCGCCAGGCGGCGGCTTTGAGCGCCGCCGTGACCGCCGTGAACGCGCTCAGCGAGGATCAGGCGCGCGGCCTGCTGGCCGCCGCCAGAAGCCAAGCCGCCAGCCCGGAGCTGTACGCCGCGCGGCGCTGCGAGGGCGGCTGGGTTTTCACCTGGCGGTCCAAAGAGCGCCCCATCCCGATGGGGGTGCGGGCCATGGTTGTGACCGACAACGGCGTGGTCGGGCGGACCAGGCTCGGCGAGGACTCAGCCGCCGCTATCCGACGGTTGAACGGCGTCACCACGCCGGACACGCTCGGCGTCTGGCGTCCAGCCCCGACACCCCGTCCGTGAGGGCGGGAGGGCGAGCCCTCGGGCGTCACTGCTCCCAGCGCGACGGGGCTTCAGGCGGGGCTCTTGGAGCCACGCGGCGGGGCGGTGGCGGCCCGCCTTATTGGGCGCCGAAGGCGGGCTGGGCGATGCCGCAGGCGTCGTGCTCTCACCGATTGGAACAAGCGGTGCAGCAGGTGAAACACCAGGCGAGGGCTGCAAGCCCGAAGAATGCCGAATAGATGGCTGAGGGGGGCGCAGCCCCCGAAAGTTGCCGAGCGGCGAGCGTCGGCGGCACCGGCGCGCGACGATTGCATTGCGAAGTTCACGCTTGGGCGCGAAGCTTTGGATCGGTAAGCGTTGACGCGGGTGCCCGCCCTGGATGCTCGCCTTCGCGTCCAGGGCACGCTCGGATCGGTGTTGTCATCGCTTGATTGACACGGCTTGATCTACACCGCTTGAAGCACGTGCTCGGATCGGCGACTGCGACAAACTCGTCTCCGGCCTGTCTCATGTCGAACCCCAGCTTCTCCTCAACCTATTCTTCTCAATCCTTCTCCTCAATCCCAGAGCCAAGCGCAGCGGCGATCCGTTCGGTGCGGACAAGGCTAGATCACGCTCAGTGATCGCGGGGACGATTGCTTATCCGACCGGCTTCGTTCAACATTCGAAACTTCGGGCCTGACCTCGGGAGAATCTGGAGAGCCCTTTCCCGAACGCGCGCAAGGCAACAGGCGAGTACGTTCACGGAACTTGGGTAGACCTAACGGGCCGCCGGGTGGGCCGCAGCGACTTCGCCCCGCCGGCGCGCGGCCGTTGCTCGCAGGCAGCAAGCAGATCGGGCGCGTTGGCCACAGGACCACCAAAATCTCCCTCGTTCTGCGCGGCCAAAGTGGCTCTTCGCAAACGAGGGTGTAGTGGTCATTGGAGGGGGAGCTGCATCCTTGGTCTGAATCCGCTGGTGTCGAGGAGCGCCCGGGCGATGTAGTTGCGGATGTTGCGGAACCCGAGGG
>JAITJY010000118.1 GCA_031278675.1 Bifidobacteriaceae bacterium | reverse complement strand
TTCGCAGGTCACGCAGCGTGCGGGCGACATCGAGCATCAGAAGACGCTTGTGCGCCGCGCGTTGGACCGTTGGGTCCAGTTGCGGCGCGCGTTCAAGTTCCCACACTCGCCGAGTGGTGTCGTCGGCGAAAGACTGAATCACTAGGCGATACTATCATGGTACGATAGTATGGCCCAATCGGCTTGCGCGGTGTCGACGCCGACCGCGACGTGGGCGGCCCGGTCCCTCGGGGTGTCCAGCGCGACGTCCCCCACCTCGGTCGCCACCGTCTTAGGGGTGGCCCCGTTGCGGGTGTTCCCAGACCGGGAGCGCCCGTGCGGCTCGTGCCCCAGATGCTGGGTCAGCTCCGCTTGGAGGCCCTTCTCCAGGACCGCTTTGATCATCTCCGGCAGGAACCCGCCCGGGCCGGGTCCTCGCACCGCGCGAACCCGTTGGACAGGGCCTTGAACGCCAAACCCTCTTTGGCCGCCTGGCGTTTCGCCCACTCGCGAAACCCAGCACGATAGCGCCGAACACGCCGCCCAAACCATGTCCGAACGGGCGAGACACCAGCGCCGCCAGCCCGACCCCACCGCGCCCAGGAGCGACCCACGCCCAATCGGGCCGGGTCCGGGCCCTGAAGACTGCCCCACGACCACCGGGGCGCCCATCCTCCGGCCCCCCCGGCAGCACGTTGGAATCACATCGGAGCGCCCGAATGGTCGCGGCTACTCCCGCTCCCGCGCTGACGTCAATAACCCCGCAGGCGGCGCGTCGGCTCGCTAGCCGACCGGCGCAATCGAAGCGGGTTGTGCCCATTCGACTTCGCCACCGTCCGAATTCTCGACCCTGATCTGGATCCTCTGGGGAGGTTCCGCGTCAACAAACAACAACGGGATCGGAAAATTGGTGAAATCTGCGCGGTCGCCGCCGCGGTCGTCGTCATCATAGACTGTGTAAACCACAACCACCCAGCTCCCGTTATCGTTGAACACCCCTTCGAGCCGCCTTGAGGTGCGCTGGTCGACGTGGCCCGCATAGAATAAGACCGCCGTCTGCGCCTCGGGTATTGAAGGTAAAGTCAACTCGGCACCCCCCAAGTCGCTGTCCTCGTGGCTGCGGATCGCAGCGGCCAGGTCCTCGTCGGTTGTGGCTACCACTACCCACGGATCGCTGTACGCCTCCACGGAATCGCCGACGCTTGCGAAGGGCTCTTCGAAGGCCAATCGTTCGCCTGGTACGTCATCTGGTTGCCCGAATTCCTGACAGCCAGTCAAGGCCGTGCCAACGATGATCAGAGTCAAGGCGGCAGCCAAGCCCCTGCCGATCAAACCGCGACCCCCCTCAGCCACTTCTGCTCCCAGCCTCAATAGACCCTGATGTTGTCGATCAAGGCTTCGGAGTCGTAAATGTGATCGCCCGCATCGCTCACCTCTATGTGTAATTCCAACGGGCCGTCCCAGCCGCCCGAACCCGGCGACAGCCGGGCAAGCTGCGCGGAGGTCAGGACGGTGGTTGTTGTCACCCAGTTGTTGCGGCCCACCGTGTCATCCCCGCCGGGGAAGTCCACGCCGGTGACCGGCGTCCACGCGACCGTGTTCACCGTGAGGCGGTCGACCTCGACCTCGGTGCCGTTCGGCAGCAGGAAATAGATCCGTAGGAAGTCGTTGTACTGGGTGCCCACCCACTCGTCGAATTCCTCGGTGAGGAAGTCGTAGGACACCTCGATCGACAACTCTTGATCGGCGCCAAGCGCCCACGACGGGGCCGCCGTTGGGACCGTGGCGGAACTGGCCACATTGGCGTCGGCCGGCCCGGTGGACAGCCGCAGCATGTATTGCCCATTGGTCGGCGCCGCCGGCCCGAGCACACGCTCCAGCGAAACTGTGCCGTCAGTCCGATCCGAAGGCACGTTAACCTCAAAACTCGCGTTGCTGACCGCTTGGTAGCCGTTTACCAGCCAACCGGCCGGCGACTGGCGCTTGTCCTGCTCCTCTTGGTCGGTGCCATACCCAGTCCTTCCCGCCAGCCAAGTGGCCAGGTCTGCCACTCTCGGCACGCCCGGTTTGGCATGGGTCGTCTTCCGAAGACGGTCGCGCACCCACCTGGTCGCCACGCCGGCGTACGCCGGGTCGGACAGGACCAGCGAAGCGACACCCGTCACGAACGGCGTCGCCATAGACGTGCCGGACATTCTGAGGTAGCCGGTCGGATCATCCCGCGTCGGAACCGTTGACAGCACCGCCTGGCCGGGCGCCCACAGGTCCACCCAATCGCCGTAATTGGAACCGGGCGCCATCCGACCGTCATTGTCCGCGTTGCCGACCGAGATGACATCCGTCGTATAGGTGCCCTCGAAAGGGCCCCACCCGAATGTTTCCACCGCACTGTAAGCCGCCGGGTAGTGCCGCTTATCCTGCCCGTCGTTACCCGCCGCCGCGACAACCACGACGCTCGTCCGCCAGGCGTCCTGGAGAGACTCGACGACGCCCCTGTTGCGGCTGTTGCCGCCTAGGCTCAAGTTGATGACCGCCGTGTCCCTCGCCACAGCGTTCGCGATAGCATCCGCCTGGGCGCTGTGTGGTGCCCGGCAGTCGGCTGAGGCGAACACCCGATAGGCGAGGACACGGACGTTCCAGTTCACGCCAGCAATGCCCTCGCCCCAAACCGTGTCGCCGCCGGCCCCGCCATAAACAACGTCATCCCCGGCCCCACCGTAGATCGTGTCGCCGCCGTCGTCGCCGTAAACCACGTCACCGCCCCCGCCAGCCAAGATCGTGTCGCTGCCCCCACCACCACAGATCACGTCGTCGCCATCAGTGCCGACAAGCACATCACCCAGACCAGTGCCGATCACCGTGCAACTGCGGGACGGGTCCACGTCATCGGGCGGAGGCACAGCGGCGGCAGGAGACAGGCCCCCCACACCGATGGCCAGGCCCGCCACCAAGCTCGCTACAACGCAGCGCCATCCGGGCTTTGAGTGTGAACCGTTGCGCTTGCCGTACAGCATGCGACGCCTCCGGGGACTGCTAAGGGGTTACAAGTCGCCACTCAAGGTACCGGCGATCCCACAAGCCAAAGTAAACTGCGGGTAAACAGCTCGTGAAGATTCTGTAGAAATCCGATCCGACTCCCGAAGTCGGGCCGATCAGCGAAAGCGCAACCCCGCGCCAGGAATACGGGGTCCAACCCGCATTGCTGGAAACGCGGGAACCCCTCGGACGCGCCTCGGAGAGTACCCATCAAATCGAGGCTACGCTAGCACCGCGCAGACGCGCACGACCATGTGGCGAGTGCGTTTGCAGTACCTCGGCTAGCCCAACACCGCCACATCCCCTGCCGACGGAGCCAGTTCACAGCCCATGATCGACAGAAGAGTAGTCTTGTCCGCGCCATTCGGCCCCACCAGACCGACAATCTGCCCGGCCGACACATTCAACGTCAGCCGGGACAGAACCTCAGTGCGCCCGTAGCGGCGGGAAACTTGCCTCAGAGACAGAACCACCTCGTCGCCCGGCCGTGAACTCATGTCTTACTTGAAGCCGACGTATGTGTTGCCAGCCTGCACGCCGAACCATGACTCTCCGTTGTCGAAGGTGACCGTCGAACCCGAGCCGATCGCACGCCATGGTCCTGTGTAGTCCGGCTCATTGTTGTAATCGACATGCGCCATGTAATTGCCGGTTGACGGGCTCTTCGCAAACGAGGGTGTAGTGGTCATTGGAGGGGGAGCTGCATCCTTGGTCTGAATCCGCTGGTGTCGAGGAGCGCCCGGGCGATGTAGTTGCGGATGTTGCGGAACCCGAGGG
>JAITJY010000436.1 GCA_031278675.1 Bifidobacteriaceae bacterium | reverse complement strand
CCGAGTATGTCAAAGGATGTGATGATAAGCGACTCTTCGCCCGTGTCCTCATCTTTGACTGGATAGGTGGGCACGGCTCCGCTCTTGATGAGTTCGGCTATGTCGGCTTTGGCTTGCCGGCCCCAGGCCTTTAGTTCCGTGGTGGTCGCCTCTCGGCTCACGCCGACTCCCTTCGCGGTGGCAGTTCGATAGAGATTACCATGGTGGCCCGTTCGCCCATTCGGGCTAGCCATGCGGGCGGTGCCCACTCGGGCACCCCCAGATCGGCCATGGCCCCTTTGGTTTGTTGCGCTTCGGGCAGGGTTTCCAGCCAACGGGCGTTGGGGTTTCCTTCGACGATCCCGCATGTGGCTTCGACTTCGGCCATGGTTTCGGCCTGTTCCGCTTCGGCCGTGAGCCGTAGCCCTAGCGCGGCTAGCGCTGGGGCCACGGCTTCGTGGTTCAGTTCCCCTGTGGTGCCGATGGCTTGTCCCCATAGCGGCCAGGGTTCGGCCGGCCGTAGGTACAGGCTTACGTCCGCATAGGCGGGCGTGGCCCCTGTGGCGTCCTCTCCGGTCTTGCGTGTGGCGTTGGTGGTCATGGTTGGGTTCCTTTCTGTTCGTCCGCCAGCGTGGCCTTGGCGGCTTCCTGTGCGGTGTTCGCGGTCATGGTTGGCGCTTGGTCCCACGCGAGCGCTTGGCGGCGGCCCTGATGCCGCCCTGGCTTTGCCAGTGTAGCGGGCAAAGTTGTTGCGGTGGCCCGCTACTACAACTTTGCTACAACTTTGATTGCGACTGCTGCTGTCCCGCGCTTATGTCGGGTGACCTAGGCGGGCGGTGAAACGCCTGGTCACACGCCCGGCGCGGTGCGCTCTTATTCATCGCGGATATCGCGCGTTCACCCGTGGCACATACCCAGCGGGTTCGGGGTTCGAGTCCCTGATGGCGCACCGGAACCGGCCAGACTTCCTCGTGAAATGGCTGGTGGGAGCCGCCTTTTTGGTTTCGGCCGGAATCTGGTCGAGGGTTCGAGTGCTCCGAGTGGCCCAGGTTATGGCCCAGGTTTGGCGCAACCGGTTGAGCCCGAGAGCGGCCCGATGGCATCGACGGCAACTTTTGGGGGCGGTCCGGGATCGCCGTTCGTTATCCAGGCATGAGTGTTGCGACAGGCGGCGGATCGCTGCCGGAACTGGTGAGCTATCAGGCGGTGCTGGAGTGGTTGGGGGTGTCGAAGGCGACATTCACCCGATGGACGCGCGACGGCAAAGCCCCGCCCAGGATCAAGGTTGGCGGCCATGTGCTCTTCCGCCAAGATCAGTTGCTGGCTTGGCTGGACGATCAGCAAATGTCGCCGGCAGCCCCGAGCGAACCAGCGCCCGGTCTTTACGACGAATGGCGGTGACGCGCCGATGGTCAACCGGGCTCTAGCGCTGGGTGAGGCCGGGGCCGCCAGGTTCCGCAAACGGGGAGACCGGTATCGGGCCGAATACATGGTCCTGCTCTACAACGGCGAGCGTGTCTCGGTCTCAGCCAGCGGCGCGACGAAACGTGAAGCTGACGACAAGCTGCGTCAAGCCATCGGCCGGCGGCTCGGCCGGGTGCTCGACCCAAGAGCCATCACCGATCTAACCCCTTTGTACATGGTGGCTGGGCAGTTGTCCGGGGCGGCGGTGCCCACCGTCTGAACGGAGGTTTGAGGCACCTCGCTGGTCGTAGACGCGCTTGCGCCGCCCGGAGGCGGTGGTCTGGTAGCTCAGCGGTTTGCGGGTCGGGGTGAAGAAGTTCAACCTGAGGGACACCAGCCGCCACAGCCGGTTGAGAAGGTCCAGTTCGGCCGGGGTGTCGTAACGCCAGTGGAAGGCGTGTTTGCGGACCACGTGGTTGTTCTTCGACTCGACGGTCGCCTGGTCGTTCTTCTTGTACGGCCTGGACCTGCTCTGGGCAATGTCGCAGCCTTGGAGCCCGTCTGCGACCTGGTGGTTTATGAACTCCGAGCCGTTGTCCGAGGCGAACTGGCGGATCGGGAAGGGCAAGACGTCCCGCAGGGCCGCGACCGCTTGGACGATCCACCTGGAGGCGTTGTTGCGGTTCGAGGCGCATTGTGTCCACCCGGTGGCCACGTCGGTCATGGTCAAGGTGCGGGCGAACTCGCCCGCCAGGGTCGGCCCGCAGTGGGCGACCGTATCCGCCTCGACCAGGCCCGGCCGGCCGTCGTGCTCGTCGCCGGCTTTGCGGACCTTGATCGAGTTGCGCAGCAAAGGCGACGGCTTGGTCGCCGCAGCGCCCTTGAGGGCCATCGCCCGCCGGTCCGCCGCAAGGTAGCGGTCGATCGTGGCCGCGCTCATCGCCCCAAGCTCGCGGCGCGCGTCCACGGTGGCGAACGGCTGGTCCAGGTCGCCCGCCTCGGCCAGCAGCGGCAGCCACAACTCCAGCATCGCCACCAGGTACTTCCCGCACGAGAACCCCATCAACGCCCACACATGGCGCAGCAGCGACCTGGCGTCGTCGCTGTAACCCCCTGGGCCTCAACCGCCTCTTGTCGACCTGCTCGTTGGGCATCGGCAGCGGCGCGCCCGCCAGCAGCCGCCGCGCCGTGGACCTGCCAACTCCGGTGGTGTCCACCACCTGGTCCAGTATCCGGCCCTTGTCCTTCTTCGACGCCCTGCGATAAGCGTGCCTCAGCTTGTTCGTCACCTGCCGCCTAGCGGCCATATCGATCTTGCCTTCCATCCAGGCAAGCGTGGCCCCCAAGATTTCGCGCTCAAAGTACCTGAGGCACCGTGTCGCCCCCCGCGCTCAAAGTGTGTGAGGCACGCCGGGCGGTTCGGGGCGGCGGGCGGCTTGCGTTAGACTGTCGGGTCGGCTCGGCCGGTGCGCGGAGCCGAAAGTCAGCGTCAAACCTCGAGTTGTTGGACAAATGCCTGAAAACCACGCCGCCTGGGCGCCCGAACTGGCCGTCTCGGTCAAGGACTTCGAGCGCCGCCCGGGCGCCTCGAAGGAGTTGTCGATCAGCTTCGCGGCCCCGGCTGATCTGAGCGCCGGCGTGGTCGGCGTGCCGCCGGGCAGCCCGGCCCGGCTGGACCTGCTGCTGGAGTCGGTGCTGGAGGGCGTGCTGGCGACCGGCGCGGTGCGGGCGGACGCGGCGGGCGAGTGCGGGCGCTGCCTGGCGGGACTGGATCTGCCGGTCGAGGCGACATTTCAGGAGCTGTTCGTCTATCCTGAACGGGCCCAGGCGGCCCGGCAGGCCGGCCAGGCGGCCGGCGGGGAGCAGCCGGTGGTGGTCCAGGACACGCTTGACCTGAACCCGCAGGTGCGCGACGCGGTGGTGCTGGCGCTGCCGTTCACACCGCTGTGCCGGGACGACTGCCCCGGGCTGTGCC
>JAITJY010000425.1 GCA_031278675.1 Bifidobacteriaceae bacterium | reverse complement strand
CCAAGGCGTGCCACCAGCCGGTCGTCCTGATGTCCCCGACCGATCCGCGAAAAGACGTCACCAGCAGCCCAAAGGTCGGCACCGACCAGACCAACCCAAGCGCGACCGCCAGGGCTGAGGCGGCTGATGAGGTCAGGGCGCGCCGCGCCTGGGCGGACCGGCCCCGCCGCCGCGGGCCGCCTGAGGAGGTCAAGCGGCGCGGGCCGCCAAACTGAAGTGGGCCGGACGTCATCGGACATCCTCCGAAATCTTCAACTGCCGGACGTTGTAAGCGATAACCGGCACCACGATGACGAACAGCAGCACCGCCAACGCCGCCCCGACGCCTTTGTCGTTGTTGTTGAAGGACCAGGTGTAGAAGTCATTCGCCACGACCGAGGCGTGGTAGAGGCGACCCTGCATGGTCCGCACGATGTCGAAGGCCTTGAGGGCCGTCATCGCCACTGTCGTCAGCACCACCACCAAAGACGGCCGGATCATCGGCACGGTGATGTGGCGGAACATCTTCAGCCCGGTCAGGCCGTCAAGCCGGCCAGCCTCGACGATGTCGCCTGGGATGGCCTTGATCGAGGCGCTGAGCACGGTCATGGCGAAGCCGGCCTGAATCCAAATCATCACAACCATCAGGAAAAACGTGTTCCAGGGCGCGTTCATCAGCCAATAGGGCGCGTGGGCGTCCGGGCGGCCAAGCCACCCCGCCACCGTCACATAGGCCCGCGACAGCGAGCCGACCCGGTTGTCGTAAACGAATTTCCAAATGATCGACGCCCCCACCATAGAAATCGCCATCGGCAGGAAAATCAGCGTCTTGGCGGCTCCCTCAACTTTGGCGCGGTCCACTAAGACCGCGTAAACCAAGCCGATCACAGTCGCCATCAGCGGCACCACAACAACCCAGGCGATCGTGTTGCGCAAGGTGGTCAGAAACTCCGGATCAGTCAATATCCGGCTGAAATTCGCCAACCCCACGAACTCCTTTGAGTTCGCGTTGAAAAACGAATTATTAATAGTCACCAGGGCCGGGTAAATCAGGCCGAAGCAGACCAGCGCCAAGGCCGGGAATAGCAGCACCGCGGCGGTCGCCCGGGCGGTCAGCCGGCGAGGGCGGCCGGCCAAGAACAGAACAGCCGCCATCACCACAGCGAACAGCGCGATGGCGATGACCATCAGGGCCAATTTGCCGCCCACAGTGGTGGGGTGCAACAACAAACCGTCCACGCCTTCTCCGATCCGCCCGGCCGGACCCGGAAAGGAATGGAGCGCCCGGCCCCATTCCTTTCCGGGCGTCGGCTCAGCTCTTGGGCCAGGCCGCCTCGATGGCGTCCGCCACCGCCTGCTCAGACTTGTTCTCCGCGAAATAGGCCGTCATCTGCTTCCAGAAGGCGTCCGATCCCACCACGGCCGGCATCAGGTCTGAGCCGTCGAAGCGGAACTCGGCTGACGGGTCCGCCAGCAGGCCAAAGGCCAGTTGGTCGACCTCCGACTTGAGGTTGGACTTGTCCAAGCCGTTGTTGGCCGTGGTCCAGCCGCCGTCAGTCACCTTGGCCTTCTCATTGGCCCACTGCGGGCTGGACAAGTAGGTCTGGAAGGCGACCACCTCCGGCCGATCGGCGAAGGCGGCCACAAAGTCGCCCGCTCCCAGGATCGGCTTGACGGACGGGTCGGATGAGGGCAGGTAGAACGCCCAGACGTCGCCGTCCTGGCCCACTTTGGCGCCCTCGTCGGCGAAGTTGCCACCGTAGAAGGAGGCCTGGCGGTGCAAGAAGCACTGCCCGTCGATGATCGGGGTGCCCGCCTCGGTCCAAGACGTCGCCGCGATCGAGGCGATGTCGCCGATGCCGGCGTTGACGTAGGCGTCGTTGCGCAGCAGTTTCGACATCTCGGTCAGCGAGTTGACCACCTTGGGGTCGTTGAACGGGATCTCGTGCTTGACCCACTGGTCGTAGGCGTCCGGCCCGGCCGAGCGCAGCACCACGTCTTCAACCCAGTCGGTCGCCACCCAGCCGGTCGCGTCGCCATCGGCGATGCCCGCGCACCACGGCTTCGCGCCGCCGGCCTGGGCGATGGAGGCCGTCAGTTGCGTCAATTCGTCCCAGGTTTGGGGGACTTGGTAGCCCTTCTGTTCAAAGGCCGATGGCGAGTACCAGACCAGGGATTTCACCGAGGCTCCCAGCGGGGCGGCGTAGAGCGCCCCGTCGACGCTGCCGTAGTCGCGCCAAGAGGCCGTCCAATACTTGTCCACATTGGCCGCCACGGCCTCGGGGGCGGGCCGCACCTTGCCGGTGGCGACGGCTTGCTGGAGCAGGCCGGGCTGCGGGAAGGCGACGATGTCAGCCACCGCGCCGGCCTCGATGCGGCCCAGCACATCGGCGGTCAGGGACTTCGAGCCCTCGTACTTGATCTCGGCCCCGGTGCAGGTCTTGAACTGTTTGAAGGATGCCTCGTAGGACGCGCCCTCAGTGTCCACGAAAGTGGTGTACACCGAGACGGTCTTGCCTTTGAGGTCGCCGTACTGGTGGTAGGCGGAGCAGTCGGCTGTTGCCTGGCCGCTGCTCGATCCCTGCTTGCCGTTGCCAGCGTTGCCGCCGCAGGCTGCCAGGCTGGCCGCCAGGGCAATGCCCAAGCCCGCCGTCCCGACCGCTTTGCCAAATGAGCGCTTCATAGTCGCCTTTCTGGTTTGATTTGCCCTTGACCGCCGGTCTGACCGGTCGGCCCCGCTGCCTCGATGCGCCGAGTCGCGTAGGCACAAGGTAAGCCGGGTGGGCTCTGTTCGCGAGCGAGACCCCGCTCCGTCTCAAGATCAGGCCACCCGCGCCCGGCCGCCGCCACGACAGCGGTGGCGATCAGCGGCGTTGAGGGGCGCCGGGCGAGGGCGCCGGGCGACCCGGGGGCTATAGCCGGGCAGAACGTTAGCCGGGCAGGCGGTTAGCCGGGCAGGCGGTTAGCGGGGCCGACGGTTAGCCGGGCAGGCGGTTAGCCGGGCAGGCGGTTAGCGGGGCCGGCGGTTAGCGGGGCCGACGGTTAGCCGGGCAGGCGGTTAGCCGGGCAGGCG